>CADAPG010000045.1 GCA_902789675.1 uncultured Eubacteriales bacterium | reverse complement strand
TGGCGGAAGGCGTCACGCTCCCGCTTACGGAACGAACGCAGATCGTGGAGTTTCTTGCGGACGAGCGCGTTCTCGACGATCTGATCGATCGGTTCGGCACCGAGCTGAGGATCATCCCGAAGGAGTCCGGTCTGTACCTCGTCCGCGTCAATACCAATCTCCTGACGGCAGCAAGGTTTGCGATCGACTACGGACAATTCGTGAAGGTCGTGTTCCCGCAGTCCGTTCGCACCGTTGTGCGTGATACGCTGGCTGCCGCCCTGCGCAAATACCGAAAAAAGAAATAACGAGTCAATTCTCTGAAACGCGTTGAAAAAAACACGTTTTTTCTTTTTGGGCTCCTTCAGATGTCCGCTTTTTCGGACATGCGGCGCAGTATGATACGCTTGAAAGTGAACTTGATTGCAAAACTAAACCAGCACCTTGACAACTGAAAACGGCAAAAATAGCTGAATTTACCATTGCAACGAACAGCGAGAAAGTGTCTGAGGAACCGTTGGTTCAAGAGGGTGCATGCACCCTCTTGAATGAGATGCGGCACATCTGGGCAGATGCTGTCAAGGTCGTCTTAGACGCGGCGTCAGCCGTTGCCTTGACGGCAGCAAACGGATGTGCAATAGGAATTTCATCCGGGTTTGAACGGTCTCTTTTTTCTGCAATGATTCCGAGCGCTTGCAGACCGGAGCAATATATTGTTTTTGCACGGTTGACAAATACCCCGCAGGGGTATATGATAGGGGTACAAAATACCCAGTGAGGGTATTGAAAGGAGCTTTCTATGGAAAACTGCTGTCAAAAGAACGGAATCGGGGGTCGGAAGAAAATCCGGGACGAAGGGGAAAAGCGCGATCTGATGAACCGGCTGAAGCGCATCGAGGGTCAGGTGCGGGGATTGGAGCGCATGCTCGAGGAGGACGCCTACTGCCCGGACATCCTCGTGCAGGCGTCCGCGGTCAATTCGGCACTGAACAGTTTCAGCCGAACGCTGCTTGCAAACCATCTGCACAGCTGCGTGACGGAGGACATTCGCGCGGGGCGCGACGAAGCCGTCGACGAGCTGATGGAAACCCTGAAGAAGATGATGAAGTGATCGGAGGACGGATATGAAGCAATACAATGTGACCGGCATGAGCTGCGCGGCTTGCTCCGCGCGGGTCGAAAAGGCGGTGTCCGGCGTGCCGGGCGTGACCGCCTGTTCGGTCAGCCTTCTGACCAATTCCATGGGCGTGGAGGGAACCGCTTCGCCGGACGCGGTCATCCGCGCCGTCGAACAGGCCGGATACGGCGCGTCGGAGAAGGGCGCGGAGAAGAAGTCCGGGAGCTCGCCTTCCTGGGCGGACGCGGAAGCGCTGAAGGACCGCGAAACGCCGAAGCTCGTGCGCCGGCTGCTGTTCTCGGTACCGATCCTGCTCGTTCTCATGTATTTTTCCATGGGGCATATGATGTGGCACTGGCCCGCGCCGAAGGCGTTCGACAACCTCGTTTTTCTGGGACTCTTTGAGCTGCTGCTCGCCGCAGCCGTCATGGTGATCAACGGGAAGTTCTTCACCTCCGGCTTCTCTTCGCTGATGCACGGCGCGCCGAACATGGACACGCTCGTTGCGCTGGGCTCGACCGCGTCGTTCGGCTATTCGCTGGCGTCGCTGTTTCTGATGATCCTTGCGCAGGGCAATGGACAGGCGGACGTCGTGATGAAATACGGCATGAATCTGTACTTTGAGTCGGCGGCGATGATCCCGACGCTGATCACGGTCGGCAAGATGCTCGAAGCCGGATCCAAGGGCCGCACGACGGACGCGCTGAAGGGTCTGATGAAGCTTGCGCCGAAGACCGCGGTGCTCAAAAAGGACGGCGTCGAGATCGAGGTCGGCATCGAGGAAGTGCAGAAGGGCGATATCTTTGTCGTCCGTCCGGGCGAACAGATTCCGGTCGACGGCGTGATCGAAAAGGGCGCGACGGCGGTCAACGAATCCGCGCTGACCGGCGAAAGCATTCCGGTCGACAAAGCAGAGGGGGACGCGGTCTCCGCCGCGACGATGAATCAGCACGGCTATATCGAATGCCGCGCGACGCGGGTCGGCGAGGATACGACGCTCGCGCAGATCATCCGCACCGTTTCCGACGCGGCGGCAACCAAAGCGCCGCTTGCCCGCATTGCGGACAAGGTCTCCGGCGTGTTCGTGCCCGCGGTCATCGGGATCGCGCTTCTGACGCTGATCGGCTGGCTGATCGCCGGTCGTCCGTTCTCCTTTGCGATTGCGCGCGGCATCTCCGTACTGGTCATCAGCTGCCCGTGCGCGCTCGGGCTTGCGACGCCCGTCGCGATCATGGTCGGCAGCGGCGTCGGCGCAAAAACCGGCGTGCTGTACAAAACGGCGGCGGCTTTGGAGGGCGCCGGTCGGACGCAGATCGTTGCGCTGGACAAGACCGGCACCGTCACCGAGGGCGAGCCCAAGGTCACCGACATTCTTCCGCTCGGGACGGAGAAGGACGAGCTTTTGCGGCTTGCGGCTTCACTGGAGAAAAACAGCGAGCATCCGCTTTCCAGGGCGGTCGCCGCCGCCGCGGAGGGGCTCGCGCTTTCGGAGGTCACAGACTTTGAAGCGCTGCCCGGCAACGGGCTGAGGGCGACGCTGAACGGCAAGGCGCTTTTGGGCGGCAGCCTCAAATATCTGCGGTCCAAGGGCATGGTCGGCAAAGCCGTGGAGGAACAGGCGAACGCGCTTGCCGAACAGGGCAAGACGCCGCTGCTGTTCGCGTATGACGGCGCGCTGATCGGGCTGATCGCGGTCGCGGATCCGATCAAGCAGGATTCGGCGCAGGCGATCAAAGAACTTCACGGCATGGGCGTGCGGACCGTTCTTCTGACCGGCGACAACGAGCGCACGGCAAAGGCGATCGCCAAGCAGGCGGGCGTCGACCGGGTCATTGCGGGCGTTCTGCCGGACGGCAAGGCGGACATCATCCGCAAGCTCAGAACGCTCGGCAAGGTCGCAATGGTCGGCGACGGCATCAACGACGCGCCGGCGCTCACGGTGGCGGACAACGGCGTCGCGATCGGCGCGGGCACGGACGTCGCGATCGACGCGGCGGACATCGTGGTGATGAAAAGCCGCCTTTCGGACGTGACGGCGGCGATCCGTTTAAGCCGCGCGACGATCCGGAACATCCATCAGAATCTGTTCTGGGCGTTCTTCTACAACGTGATTTGCATCCCGCTTGCCATGGGACTGTACGGCATCGAAATGAAGCCGATGTACGGCGCGGCGGCGATGGCGCTTTCGAGCTTTTTCGTCTGCATGAACGCGCTGCGGCTGAACCTCAGAAACCCGCACGACAGCGCGCACGATAAACCCGTAAAACCGATTCCCGCGGAAGCGCTGGAATCCGTAATTGCAAATGAAATCAAAAAGGAGGAACCGACGATGACAAAAACTTTGAAGGTGGAAGGCATGATGTGCCCGCATTGCGAGGCGCGGGTCAGAAAGGCGCTGGAGGCGATCCCCGGCGTGGAGAGCGCGGTTGCGGATCACAACCTCGGCACCGCGGTCGTTAATCTGAGCGCACCCGTTGCGGACGAGGTGCTGACCGCCGCCGTGGAAGCGCAGGATTATAAGGTCCTCGGCGTGGAATAAGGCGAATGCGAAGCGGGGCATATCGGAAACCGGTACGCCCCTTTGCGTACCGAAAAGCGCCGATCCTTCGCCGGAAACGAAACGGCGGGGGATCGGTCGAAACCCTCTTGACAACAGTAAAAAAAGTGGTATGATAATAGAGAAGTTAGCAATCGCTAACTGCCGGGAAGAGAATGCTTTTGAAAGAAAGCATCTTTTTTCGGGGAATGGGTTAGCAAATGCTAACCGGAAGGAGGACGGAATGTCGGAGGAAGCGGTCATCCTGCACGGCGCGCCGACGCTGGCGGGAATCAAAACGGGCAGCCTGTTTCGCTGCGAATACGAAAGCGCCGAAGCGATGCGTCTGTCGCTGCGGGAATGGAACAAGCGTTTTTCCGGAAAAGGGCTCCGCGTCGTCCCGCTGTCCTTTGAAAACAACAAGGCGCTTTTATATCTGTACCGCCCCAAAAGGCTTTCCCGCGATCTCGGCGACAGCGCGGCGGGGGAGATCCTGTCCGGCTGCGGCTACTGCGGGGGTTCGCCCGCGAAATGCCTTTCCTGCCTTGCAAAGCGGATCCGGAGCAGCGGGGATTTTCCGCACGAGATCGGGCTTTTCCTCGGCTATCCGCCGGAGGATGTGCGCGGCTTTATCGAGCATCGGGAATGCGACGTGAAATGCGTCGGCTGCTGGAAGGTTTACGGCGACGCGGCAAAGGCGCAGAAGACGTTTCGTCTGTTTCGAAAGTGCAGCGAACTTTACCGGCAGCGCTATACAGACGGGACGCCGATCGAACGGCTGACCGTTGCGGAACACACGGAATCGGGGAGGGAACGATGAACAGACACGAGGAGATCAAAGCGTCGTATCGGGCGCTCGGCGGCGGGTTCGCCAATCTGTACGACGGGATCATCACGCGTTCCACATTGATCGGCAAGCTGATGGACAGCCTCGTCTGGGGACTGGACGCATCTCTTGCGGCAAAGTGGATCAACGACGCGCTTGCGCCGATCCCGGAGGATTTCAAAGGAACGCTTCTGGAGGTCCCGGTCGGGACCAGCGTTCTGACCGTTCCCGTCTATCGGAACCTCAAGGATGCGCAGATCACCTGCCTCGATTATTCCGCGGAGATGATGCGTAACGCCGAACGGCGCGCGGAAGCGCTTGCCGTCAGGAACATATCGTTCGTGCAGGGCGACGTCGGCGCGCTGCCTTTTGAGGATGAAAGCTTTGACGTCGTGCTTTCGCTGAACGGCTTTCACGCGTTTCCCGACAAGGACGCCGCGTTTTCGGAAACCCATCGCGTGCTGAAAAAGGGCGGAACCTTCTGCGGCTGCTTCTATATCGCAGGAGAGTTCAAAAGGACCGATTGGTTTGTCAGGCACATGTACGTGCCGAAGGGATTTTTCACGCTGCCGTTTGAAACGAGGGAAACGCTCGAAAAGCGGCTGAAGGACCTGTATGCCGAGGTGCGCGTTTCTCCGGTCAGAGCCGAGGGCGTGTTCTGCTGCGTCAAGTGAGGAGAAGCGTATGTGGCTGACGGTTTCGGAAGGGCTGCTGATTCCTTTTCTCGGGACGGTGCTCGGTTCGGCTTGCGTGTTCTTTATGAAAAAGGAACTGAGCCGCGGCGTGCAGCGCGCGCTGACCGGCTTTGCGGGCGGCGTGATGGTCGCGGCGTCGGTCTGGAGCCTGCTGATCCCCGCCATCCAGCAGAGCGCGGGGAAAGGGAAACTGGCGTTTTTGCCCGCGGTGATCGGCTTCTGGCTCGGCGTGCTGTTTCTGCTGCTGCTCGATCACGTGATTCCGCATCTGCACCGCAGCATCGGACAGGCGGAGGGTCCGAAAAGCCGCCTGAAGCGGACGACCATGATGGTGCTTGCGGTCACGCTGCACAACATCCCGGAGGGCATGGCGGTCGGCGTGGTCTATGCGGGACTTTTGAGCGGTTCGGGCGAGATCACGATCGGCGGTGCGCTGGCGCTTGCGATCGGCATTGCAATCCAGAACTTCCCGGAAGGCGCGATCATCTCCATGCCGCTGCATGCGGAAGGAAAAACGAAGTACCGCGCATTTTGGGACGGTGCGCTGTCCGGTGCGGTGGAGCCGGTCGGCGCGCTTCTGACCGTGCTGTTTGCAAGCCTGTTTGTTCCGGCAATGCCGTATCTGCTGTCGTTTGCGGCAGGCGCCATGCTGTATGTGGTCGTGGAGGAACTGATCCCCGAGATGTCGGCAGGCGAACACTCCAACATCGGCGTTGTTCTGTTCGCGCTCGGCTTTACGTTGATGATGGCGCTGGATGTGGCGCTCGGATAATGATTTTACAGGAGGATGGTATGTACAAGATAACGGCAAAAATCGAAGGCATGATGTGCGGTATGTGCGAGGCGCATATCGCGGACACGATCCGCAAGGCGTTCCCCGACGCGAAAAAGGTGAGCGCGTCGAGAAAGCACGGCGAAGCGACGTTTCTCACGGAGGGCGAGATCGACCGCGAAACGCTCAAACAGGCGATCGAAGAAACCGGCTATACGTTCGTTTCGGTTTCGGTCGAGCCGTACGTAAAGCGCGGTCTGTTCGGGAGATAACCGATGCTGATTCTGAAACTGGTGACCGAGATCCTGATTCTGTGGATCCTGTATATCCTTTACATGGGGATCCTTGTGTATCGGAAAGGACCGCTCGGAGGCATCTTCTTTTACCCGAAGGTCGTACAGGACCGCGTCGTCACGCTCGGGCTGATCACAAAAGAGGAGATCAAAAAACGACGCGCGTTTGCCTATGCCCTGCTTCTTGCATGGATGCTGATCGCGCCCGGGGTCATGATCCTGCTCGTGAACGGCGCGCGCGGGTATTTCGATCTGTGTTGGCAGTTCTACGTGCTGTTTTTGGGCGCGGAGTTTTATGACTGGCTGTTCATCGACACGATCTGGGTCGCCAAATCGGATTGGTGGCTGATTCCCAGGACCGGGGATCTGGACGGCACATGGCATGATGTGAATGTCAAGAAATGGAAATTTTTGAAGCTGATCCCCTGTTCGATCCCGCTTGCGGCGATCGTCGGCGGGCTGTATTGGCTGGTCGGAAAAGCGATCGGATGACGGAGGAAACGGCATGAAAAACGAAAAGCTTTCTTTGAAATACCGTGTTTTGCGGCGGATTGTGAAGACGGCGAACATCAAAAAGCGCTGGACGGGCATGTCCACGGAGGCGCTTCTGGAAAACCGAAGAAAGCAGAACGCGAAAAACAAGATCCCCGCTCTGCACGACGACGCCTTTGCGATCAACCGGATCGAGGTGATGGGGTGCCCTGTCCTCAGGATGCTCCATAAGCAGAAAACGGTCAAAGCAAACCTGTTTCTGATCGGCGGCGGCATGATCAGCGCACCGCGTCCCGGTTCCGTGAAGAAGGCCCTGCGGTTTGCAAAGGAGACCGGGCTTGACGTGTTCGTGCCGTACTATCCGCTCTGCACGGAATACCCGCTGACGAGAGCGTACGAGATGATCCATGAAACCTACCGGGTCATGCTCCGCGACTACGCGCCGGAAAACATCTCCGTGCTCGGCACCTCGTCCGGCGGAAATCTTGCTTTGGGCATGATCCCATACATCAACGACGGGCATGCGGACACGCCGGCGCCGCATTACATCATGGCGATTTCGCCGGGCACCTGCGTGCACACGGACGAGGAATGGCAGCGCATGCAGGAACTGGACGAAAAGGACGTGGCGATCCCCGCGCAGTATATGAAAACCGCCGAGGAGATCATGCGGCACGGCGACAACGTACCGGACTATATGCTTTGGCTGCAGAACGGCGATTTTTGCGGCTGCCCGAAGGTCACGTTCATCTACGGCAGCGACGAAACGCTGTTCGCCTGTGCGCCGTCGTTCGAGGCGGCGATGCAGATTTACGGCGTGGAGTACGAGATGATCATGGGAGAGGGCTTGTTTCATTGCTATCCCGTCTTTCCGATCTGCAAGGAGGGCAGGGACGGCTGGAAGATGATGATCCGGCTGATGAAAGAAAACGCGTAACGGAGGATCGAAACGATGCAGTTTACGGAACTGGGAAACCGGGACGGCAAGACGCTTTTGCTGCTGCCGGGAACCGCCTGTACCTGGCAGCTGAATTTCAAGAATGTATTGGACGCGCTTTCGGAGCGGTATCATATCATCGCCGTCAACTACGACGGTTTCGAGGGCGATCCGAACGTGCTCTTTACGGACATGCTCACGGTGACCGAAAAGATCGAGAACTATATCCGCAAGCACCACGGCGGACGCGTGGACGGCGCATACGGCTCGTCGCTCGGCGGCAGCTTTGTCGGGCTTCTGATCCAAAGAAAGCGCATCCATATCGACCACGGGTTTATCGGCTCGTCCGATCTCGATCAGGGCGGAAAGCTGAAGGCAAAGCTTTTGACGGCACTCGTCGGTCCCATGCTGTCCGGCGCGTGCAAGAGCGAAAAGAAGCGGGAAAAGCTCAAGGCGAAGCTGAGAAAAAGCGGGGCGATCGGCGACGGGGACAAGTCGCTGGATTTCGCCGACGATTTCATCGACAACATGAAGAACCTGAACCCGAAGACCGTCACCCGCCAGTTCTATTCGGACTATGTCACGCCTTTGGAAGACGACATTCACGCGGACGGCACGACGGTGCATGTGATCTACGCACTGCAGATGGGCGAGAAATACGGCGAGCGCTACCGGCGGCATTTCCGCAATCCGGACATTCACGAATTCGACATGAAGCATGAGGTCTGGCTGTACGACACAGCATGGCAGAAGCCGGTTTTGGAAACCGTCATGCGCTGCATGGACGGGGAAAAGGAGGCATGAGGACATGATCTGGTGGGTGATTCTTTTGGAAGCGGTCGCGTTTGCGGCGATCTTCACGGCGATCGTCTTTTCGGCGTATCGCGGCGACAAAATGTACACGCCGGAGGCGATCCACAACTATCCGCCGGATATTCAGGAGGAATACTTCAAAACGCATGAGCGGGTCGACGTCTCCATAAAATCGAAGCGCGTGTTCCTCACAAAGAGCCTCGGCATTCTGATCTTCACGGGGATCCTGTTCGTCTGCGCGCTGCTTGCAGGGGCAAAGACCTTTTGGCAGGGCTTTCTGTTGACGTTCGGGCTGATGGTCTGGATCGGCGCGTACGACACGTTTTTCCTCGATTGGGTGCTGTTTGCAAACCTCAAAGGGTTCCGGCTTGAGGGCACCGAGCACATGGACAAGGCGTATCACCAGAAGTGGTTCCATCTGAAAGGCATGCTGTTTCCGGGTATCGTGTTCGGGCTGATCCCCGCAGCGCTGGTGGGGCTGCTGATTATGATCATTCGATAGGAGGGCGTTATGGCAAGGAAGGATTCGGACAATCAGAAGAAGTCGATGAGCCTGCTGTTTCGCGGCAAGGCGATCTTCAAACCGCTGAACACGGGACGGATCGACGCGCGCGTCGCCTGCGTGCGCGAGTGGGTCGCAAACATTTTCTTCTATACGAAGAACGGCGCGACCGTGATGATCGACGCGGGCTACAACTATGCACGGCTCAAAGAAAAGATGGGCTGGCTCGACATCGACCCGGCTTCGATCAAACACATCTTCATCACGCATCAGGACACCGATCACGTCGGTGCTTTGGAACCCGACAGCGAGCAGCTTTTCAAAGACGCGACCGTCTATATCGGCGAGATCGAAAACCGGTACTTAACCGGCGAGGTGCGCAGAAAGGTCATGCACAAGCTGTATAAGCTTCCGATGGTAAAGATGAATAACCGGAAAGAGCTTTTGAAGGACGGACAGGTTCTGGACATCGACGGCATCAAAATAGAGTGCATTCTCGTGCCCGGACATACATGGGGGCATCTGGTATACCTCGTCGACGACGAATACCTGTTCACCGGCGACACGATCTGGTTCGGCGCGGACGGCGGCTACAGCTTCCTTTCGACGCTCGCCGAGGACAACAAGCTTGCGGTCCGATCACTCGAAGCGCTGGAAAAGAACCTTCGCGCAAGGAACAGGCCGATGAAGATTATCACCGGGCACACCGGCTGGACAGACGATCTTGATTTTGCGTTTCTGCATCGGGACGAGCTGTGCAAGCCGTTTGCAAAGAAATACGTCGACCCCTCCGCGCCGTACGACGGGTATGTGGAGGACGACGACACAGAGCAGGGCGCAAGAACGCGCCCGCTCGGAAAGGTAGGAAATCAATGAAACCGGATTATAAGAACTGGATGCCGAAGGGCATGATTTGGACCGGGGCAGCCGCAACCGCGCTGTTTCTGATCCTGTGGGTCGTGTTCGGACTGACCGGACTCGTCTCCGGCGCGGCAAAGACCGTGCTGTTTATCGTGTTCCTTGCGCTGTCGATCATCGCGCTTTGCGTGACCGTCTGGATGCTTCTGCTGTATTGCGCGTTTTCCTATAACGGCAAGCGACAGATGTCGAAGCAAATCATCGAGGGAATCGCGGAGCATGTGAAGCTGCCGGACGGCGGGACAGGGCTGGACGTCGGCTGCGGCAGCGGCGCGCTGACGATCGCCTGCGCAAAGCGCAATCCGAACGCGTCGTTCGTCGGGATCGACCGCTGGGGCAAGGAGTACGCTTCGTATAGTAAGCCGCTGTGCGAGAACAACGCGTGGGCGGAGGGCGTGAGGAACGTCACGTTCCGGCGCGGCGACGCGACGCGGCTCGACTTTGCGGACGGGACCTTTGACGCGGTCACAAGCAACTATGTGTATCACAACATTCCCGGCGACCGGCAGGCGCTCCTTCTGGAAACGCTGCGCACGCTGAAAAAGGGCGGCACGTTTGCGATCCACGATATCTTTTCAAAACCCAGATACGGCGATATGCAGGCGTTTGCCGAAAAGCTTAGGCGCATGGGCTACGAAGACGTCCGGCTGATCCCCACGGACGACGGAACGTTTATCCGCAAAGGAGAAGCGGCATGGATGGAACTGAAAGGTTCCGCACTGCTGATCGGAACGAAATAAGCCATGAAGACGCACATCGAGAAAAACACCGTGCAGGAAACGCTGGTAATCCCGCTCTACGGGCGCAGGCTCTGCACGGAGCAGTTCCCGAACCTGTTTCGGGACGACAAGGCGGTCGAGCTGATCGAACGGATCGACTACGATTTTTCAGCGCTCGAAAAGCGTGCAAAAAGCCTTGCGTACCGCTTCGGCGCGCTGGAGGTCGCCATGCGCGAAACCGATCTGATGATCGAGGCGAAGGATTACCTTGCCGCGCACCCCTTCGCCGCGCTCGTCAACCTCGGCTGCGGGCTCGATCAGACGGCGGAGAACTGCGATAACGGCACGTGCAAAATCTACAACCTCGATCTCCCCGACGTGATCGCGGTGCGCGATACGCTCCTGCCGGAGAGTGAACGCGTCAAAAATATCGCCGCAGATCTCAACGACCTTTCGTGGTTCGATCGGATCGACGCAAGCAACGGCGTGTGTTTTCTTGCCGCGGGCGTGTTCTATTATTTCAAAACCGGGCAGATCAGAAGGCTTCTGAACGCGATGGCAAAGCGCTTTCCCGGCGGGCGGCTTGTCTTCGACACGGCAAACCGACGTGCGGTGAAGATCATGCTGAAAACGTGGGTCAAGGAGGCGGGGATCACCTCGATCTCCGACTATTTCAGCGTGGACAGCATCGAAACGGATATCCTTCCGTGGATGGAGCATGTAGCCGTCTCCTCGCGCGGCTATATGCTCGGCTACAACGACCTAAAGGACCCGTCCGTGCCGGGGCTGTTCCGGCTGATGGCAAAACTCGGCGACGGGCTGATGAAAATGCAGATCGTCCGGATGGACTTTACGGAGTGAAACATGAGATACTTGGGACTGCCTGCGGGCATGTGGATGCTCTTTCGCCGCTCGTTTCAAAGAAATTTGACCGTCGTTCTCGGGATCGACGAACGCGCGGCGGCGGACATCACAAAACGCGCGAAAACGAAATACCGGGAGATCATCAAAGATCTGCCGCGCTTCGAGAAGGGCGACCGGTTTGTCGTCAATATCGTGAACTGCGCCATGTTCGCGTCGTTCTGCCTTGAGATGAAAGAACGGCCGTTGCCCGAACAAATGACCGTTTATTACCGGGACTCCATGACGACCGGCGCCATGAAATGGGCAATGAAACGCAGCGGCAGGCGCAAGTTTACGAAGCAGGATATCGCCTCCATGCAAAGGACCGCAGCCATGAAAGCCGCCGACTGGAACCGGTATTCGTGGAACATGGAATTCCTTCCGTACGCGGACGGTTCGGGCTACGAGGCGCGGTTTGATCGCTGCGGCATCTGCACGCTGATGGGCGAGCTCGGACTTGCCGCGTACATTCCCGCGATGTGCCGTCTCGATTACACCATGAGCGAGCTCGGCGGCGCAGACATCTTCGTGCGGGAATACACGCTTGCGTCCGGCGGACCGTACTGCGACTGCGGGTACAAAAAGAAAGGATCGTAAAATGGGACTGTTCAGAAAGTATGTGAATCAAACGAGAAAGCCGGAGGGCTTCTTGGGCAAGCTGATGATCGGCGGCATGAACGGCGGTCACGCAAAGCTCGCCGATTGGGGCATGGGGCATCTGTCGGACACTTCGCCCGAAGCGATCGTCGAGCTCGGCTGCGGCGGCGGACGGAACGCAAACGCGCTTTTGAAGCGGTATCCGAGCGCAAAGCTCACGGCGGTGGACTATTCGCCGCTGTCGGTTGAAAAGACAAAGGAGTATAACAAGGACCTGATCACCGCGGGACGCTGTACCGTACTGCAGGGCGACGTGAAATCGCTTCCGTTTGCGGATGGATCGTTCGACCTTGCTACCGCGTTTGAAACGGTCTACTTCTGGCCGGGGCTCGAAGCCTGCTTTACGGAGGTCTGCCGCGTTCTGAAGCCCGGCGGGACGTTTCTCATCTGCAACGAATCCGACGGCACGGACGAGACCGGATTGAAGTTCGAAAAGATCATCGACGGCATGAAATGCCATACGGTCGAAGAACTTTCGTCGGCGCTGAAAGCGGCGGGCTTTTCAAGCGTTGCGGTCGACCGTTACCCGAACAAGCCGTGGATCACGGTGCGCGCGGAAAAGTGAGACGCCTATGCTGTTAACGCTTTTGCTTTCGCTGATTTTGATCGCGTCGATCTTCGGGGCGCTCTGCGCCGCCGTCTGCCTGATCCAAAGCAAAAAGCTCTTCACGACCGCGCCGAAGGACATTCAGGCAGCGGCGAAGGAGCACCCGCAGCGGTTCCCCGGGCAGCACGTGCTCGGCTGGAAGCTCGCGATCCTCTGTGTCGCCGTCGCGATCGGCACGTTCGTCTACGGCGGCTGGGACGGGATCAAAAACGGCTTCTCGTTCTGGCAGTTCTTTGTGCGTTTCCTTATTATGCTCTACCTTTGGAAGGCGTTCGACATCGTCTGCCTCGATTGGCTCTTGCTGACGAAATCGCATTTCTTTCAGCATTTCTATCCGGAAACGGAGGGCTGCGCGGGGTACGATCAGCTCGGCTTCAACCGCAAGGAACAGATCGTCCGCATCGTCGTCTTCCCGTTCGTCGCGGCTGCGCTTGCCGGGATCTGCCTGCTGATCGGCTGAAAGGAACCCGGATATGAAGAAGACGACCGAGGATTACCTCAAAACCATCCTGCTGCTTCGCGAGAGGGAGGGAAGCGTGCGCAGCATTGCGCTTGCCGAAGCGTTCGGCGTGTCAAAGCCGACTGTGTGCAAGATCGTGAAGGACCTGCTTTCTGAGGGCTATATCACAAAGGACGGAAGCAACGAGATCGCACTCACCGGGAAAGGCGTAAAGCTGGCGAACGAAACGCTGGAGCGCAATCTGACGATCCGGCGCTTTCTCATGCACTGCGGCGTGGATCGCTCCGTCGCCGAAGCAGACGCCTGCAAGATGGAGCACATCCTCAGCGTGCAAAGCCTGCAGGCAATGGCGGCTCTGTCGGGCGACGGCGTTTCTTTCGGATCGCACTGAATTACGTTTTTTCGGAAGGGCTTGACAGATCATTCGGATCTGTCAGGTCCTTCTGCGCGCATACGGTCCTTTTGCGGGAAATCGACAGAATATCACAATAATCGTTGCGCCGCAGTTACACATGTGATACAATAATAACAATCTCAAAATAGGAGAACTGTATATGGAAGACGCCAAATTCATTATTTCTCCCAAGCGCTATAAGGAAGAATCGCAAGTATTCTCGGTTCGTATGCCGAAGGACATGCTGCGCGACGTTGACGCCGTTGCACAGAAGACCGGACGCACGCGGAACGAGATTCTTTTGAAGTGCATCGAATTCACGCTGACGCATCTGGAGATTGCGGAAAAAGAGTAAGGGACAGATCGAGGGGGGACATATGGCAATCTTAAAGTGCAAAATATGCGGCGGGGATCTGAACGTTGCGGAGGGTCAGACCGTCTGTGAATGCGATTACTGCGGTTCCCGGCAAACCGTGCCAACGCTGGACAGCGAGAAAAAACTGACAGTTGTGGTGCAACAGCAATGGAATGAAAATGCGGCACCTCTACTGGAGCGCGTGTTCATGTTTTTGGAGGATGGCAATTGGAACAGTGCAAACGAATACTGTGAAAAGGTTCTGGACATCGATCCGAGAAATGCCGAAGCATATCTTGGAAAGCTAATGGCTGAGCTGAAGGTCAAAACACGTGAACAATTGAAAAATCAGCAGCAAACATTTGAAAACAGCATCAACTGTCAGAAGGCGTTGCGCTTTGGCAATGAGACTCTGAAAAGGGAAATCCTGTTTGCGGTAGAGCATATAAAACATATTAAAGAAATCAGTAAAGCTGCAGACAGTTATTACAATAAAAAAGAATACGGGAAAGCCTTTGAATTGTATCGGCAGGCGGCAGAAGCCGGCTATGCCCATGCACAGTATGAATTAGGCGTATTATATCAGAATGGTCAAGGTACAGCAGTTCGATATGATTCGGCAATGTTATGGTATCAAAAATCAGCCGCTCAGAATAATGCGCTTTCCTGGAATAACATCGGGTCATTATATTCATCTGGATTAGGAGTACCGCAGAACAAAACAAAAGCTTTGGAATGTTATTTGAGGGCATCAAGCCTGAACGACGGGATTGGGGCGATGAACGCTGCATTTTGTTATGAAAACGGGAAAGGGACGCCGAAAGATCGTCGCAAAGCAGCATATTACTATCGCCTGGCTGTTGAACGCGGTATTAAAAATGCAGTATTATTCAACAATCTCGGCGTCTGCTACATGGACGGGATAGGTGTACAAAGAGATTATCAAAAGGCAAGGGAAATGTTTGATAAAGCGCTGAAACTCGGGAGCACCATGGCGACAAGTAATATAGCGCTGCTCAAAAAGCATATGAACAGCCGATGATCGTTCCTCCTAAATGAATTCTTCATGTATAGTTGCGATGAGAAAGGAGTAATATGGCGATTCTGAAATGCAAAATGTGCGGCGGGGATATTGAACTGTCCGCAGACAAGACGTTCGGGACGTGCGAGTCGTGCGGCTGCACAATGACCTTCCCAAAGGTGGACGACGAGCAGCGCGCGAATATGTTCAACCGCGGCAACCACTTCCGCAGAGCGGGCGAGTTCGACAAGGCGCTTGCCGTATACGAGCGTATCGTACAGGAGAATGAAAACGACGCCGAGGCGCATTGGTGCTGCGCGCTGAGCCGGTTCGGTATCGAATATGTCGAGGACCCGAACACATTCGAGTACCTTCCGACTTGTCACCGCGCAAGCTTCGACAGCTTCTTGGAGGACGTCGATTATCTTGCCGCATTGGAACACTCCGACGGCGTCACGCGCCGCCAGTACCAAAAGGACGCGGCAAAGATTGCCGAGGTGCAGCGCGGGATCCTTGCGACCTCGCAGAACGAGGAGCCGTTCGACGTCTTCATCTGCTATAAAGAATCCGAAAACGACGGCAGCAGAACAAGGGACAGCCTTTTTGCGCAGGAGATCTACTATCAGCTCACCGAACAGGGACGGCGGGTGTTCTTCTCTCGCATCACGCTCGAGGACAAAGCGGGCACCGAATATGAGCCGTACAGTCTGGGTCAAGAACGAATGGAGCCGGTTCCTGTCCCTGATGCGCAAGGACCGCACAAAGCTCCTTCTGCCGTGCTACCGCGATATGGATCCCTACGATCTTCCGGAAGCGCTGTCGGTTTTGCAGTCCTACGACATGAGCAAGATCGGCTTCATTCAGGACCTGATCCGCGGCGTCAATAAAGTTCTGAACGCGCAAAAGCCGAAGGAGACCCTGCGTGAAACGGTCAAGGAAACGGTGGTCGTGCAGCAGCAGACGAACGCAAATGCCGCGCCGCTTTTGAAGCGTGCGTTCATGTTCCTTGAGGACGGCGATTTTGCCCGCGCCGACGAGTTCTGCGAGAAGGTATTGAACCTGGATCCCGAGAATGCCGAAGCCTATCTCGGCAAGCTGATGGCGGAGCTGCATGTAAAAACGCGCGACGCCCTGAAGGATCAGCCGGAACCGTTCGATAACCGGAACAATTACAAAAAGGCATACCGTTTTGGAGACGAGAAACTGAAGACGAAGCTTTCCGGGAATATCGCCTTTATCAATACGCGAAATGAAGAAGCGCGGAAGACGGGGATTTACAACGACGGTGTAAAAGCCATGGATGCCGCGTCGACGGAATCCGCATACAAAAAAGCGGCGGAGACCTTCCAGAAGACTCCCGGCTTCCGGGATGCGGACGCCCTTGCGGAACGCTGTCTGGAACAGGCGGAGATCTGCCGAAAGGATGCGATCTATAAGTCGGCACAGTCGCAGATGAGCCGTGGTTCCGTTCATAACTACGAATCTGCGATCACAGAATTCCGTAAGATTCCCGGATGGAAGGACGCGGATGCGCTGCTTGCCGATTGTGAACGGCGAATCGGAGAGATATCACGGAAAAAGCAAGAGAACGAGCGCCAACACAAAGAAATCATTGATGGTTTAAGTCATGAGATTGCCGATGTGGAAAAGGAGAGGCAATCATTTCAAACGGAGCTATCCAATCTAAAAGGACTGTTTACAAGGAGCAGACGCAAAGAACTGGAAGCTATAATCGAAGTGCTGAACGGTAAGGTCGCGGAGAGCAAATCGAGACTGCAACAAGAGACGAGCTATTACAGAGCGGAAGAACTGTACATGGCAGAAAAGTATCGGGACGCGATCGCATTGCTCCATTCATTGATCAATTATAAGGACAGCAAACGGTTGATAAAAGAGTGCTGGAATCATGCTGCGGTGCGCAACACGATCGCGGCGGGAGGCAGGCACACTGTCGGGCTCCGTTCGGACGGCACGGTCGTTGCGGTCGGCTGGAATGAATACGGTCAATGCAACGTTTCCGGCTGGAGGGATATCGTTGCGGTTGCGGCGGGTTGGGGACACACGGTCGGACTTAGGTCGGACGGCACGGTCGCTGTGGTCGGCGGTAACGAAAACGGTCAATGCAGCGTTTCCGACTGGAAGGATATCGTTGCGATCGCGGCGGGAGCAGACCACACGGTCGGGCTCCGTTCGAACGGCACGGTCGTTGCGGTCGGCAATAACAACTACGGTCAATGCAGCGTTTCCGGCTGGAAGAATATCGTTGCGGTTGCGGCGGGAGCAGACCACACGGCCGGGCTCAAATCAGACGGCACGGTCGTTGCGGTCGGCGGTAACAACTACGGTCAATGCAACGTATCGGGCTGGAAGGATATCGTTGCGATCGCGGCGGGAGCATATCACACGGTCGGGCTCCGTTCAGACGGCAGGGTCGTCGCGGTCGGCGCTAACTTCAGCGGTCAATGCGACGTTTCCGACTTGAAGGATATCGTTGCGATCGCGGCGGGAGGCCACCACACGGTCGGGCTCCGTTCGGACGGCACGGTCATTGCAACGAAGTATACGGGGAATTCGGACTATAACTACGGTCAATGCGACGTTTCCGGCTGGACGGATATCGTTGCGATCGCGGCGGGAGCATTTCACACGGTCGGGCTCCGTTCGGACGACACGGTCGTTGCGGTCGGTTGGAACGATGACGGTCAATGCGACGTTTCCGGCTGGAGAAACATCCGTATTCCAAACAAACAATAATCAAACAGGTTCATAATTGCGGGAAGGAGCAAACATATGGCACACATTGCAGAAGTAATCAAGTACGAGGGCGACAACAACACGTTTGTATGGAAGCATCCCTGCGAGGACTTCAACCTCGGTTCGCAGCTGATCGTCCATGAGAGTCAGGAAGCGGTGTTCTTTATGAACGGACAGGCGCTCGACCTGTTCGGACCGGGACGCTACACGCTCGAGACGCAGAACATTCCGCTGATCGGCAAGGCGCTGAAAGCGGCGACCGGCGGCATTTCGCCGTTCCACTGCGAGGTCTATTTCATCAACAAGACCGTGCAGATGGGGCTTAAGTGGGGCACGCCGGACAAGGTGCGCTTCATTGACCCGCTGACCGGCGTTCCGCTCGAGCTCGGCGCAAGCGGCGAAATGAACCTTGCGGTCGAGGATTCGAGAAAACTTCTCGTCAAGCTCGTCGGCACGATGCGCGGGATCGCGTGGGAGGACGCGGCGGGGTTCACGAAGTCGCTGCAGGCGTCGTTCCGCCCGATGATCACGAGCGCGGTCAAGGCAAACCTCGGCGCGGTCATCAAGGACAACGCGATCGACATCCTTGAGGTCGACGAAAAGCTCGATCTGATCTCCGCCGTGCTCGGCGGCAAGATCCGCGAGGGCTTCGACGAATACGGGCTTGCCGTGCCGAATTTCTACGTCACGAGCATCGTCCTGCCGGAGAGCGATCCGAACTTCAGACGCATCCGCGAGCTGCACACGATCGTGCTGCAGACGCGCGTGATTCAGGCGGAAGCGACGGTCAAGACGGCGGCGGCGCAGAGCCAGGCACAGTACCGTACCGCTGAGGAACAGAGCAAGGCGGCGATCGAAGCGGCGCGCAGAGAAGCCGAACTGCAGCGGCAGCTGACCGAGACCGAAGTCGCAAAGCGCGAAGCGGAGCGTAAGGTGATCGCGGCGCAGGCAGAGGCGCAGGCGGCGCGCATGCAGGGTCTGACCGAAGCCGAGATCATGGCGGCGAAGGGCTACAACCAGAAGGACGTCCTGCAGGCGGAAGTGCAGAAAGCGTACGCCGAGGGCATCGGCAACATGGGACCGGACGTGGTCAACGGCGGAGGCGGCGGTTCGAGCGTGATGAGCGATATGCTCGGCCTCGGCGTCGGCATGGCGGCGGCAGGCACGATCATGCCGCAGATCGGAAACATGTTCGGCAATATGCAGCCGCAGCAGCCCGCACAGCCCGCAGCGCCCGCGCAGCCCGCGGACGATATGGCTGCGTTTAAGGCAAAGGTCGAGAAGCTTTCGATGATGAAGGAAGCGGGACTTCTGACCGACGAGGAGTTCGCCAAAATGAAGGCGGAGCTTCTGAAGAGCATTCTGTAAGGAGGCTGAGACCATGAAAAAGGCATTCCGGTTTTATCTGATCGCGTGGGCGATCCTGTTCGTGATCTTCAACGTCGTCGTGATCGCGCTGCCGAAGGAGACAACGATCGCGGGCGTCACCTATGTAAAGCTCGGCGGGCTTTCGTGGATCACGCTGATTCTGTTTGAACTCTGCTTCGTCGGGCATCTTGTGTGCACGTGGATCGCGCTCAAACGAAACAAGCTGTCCGGCATGTTCTACCGTCTGCCGCTGATCCGGCTGTCGTACGCGTGCATCATCGTCACGACCGTGATCGGCTGCGTGATGATGGCGGTGCCGCAGATGCCCGATTGGATCCCGCTGATCGTTGTGCTCATCATCATGGCGCTGTACGCCGTCGCCGTACTGAAGGCGGCCGCCGCGGCGCAGATCGTGGAGCAGATCGACGAAAAGGTCAAGGTTCAGACGGCGTTCATCCGCGATCTTACGGTCGACGCAAGCACGCTCATGACCCGCGCCAAGAGCGAACCGGTCAAGAACGCCTGCAAGAAGGTCTATGAAGCGGTGCGCTATTCCGACCCGATGACCTCCGGCGCACTTCACGACGTCGAAAGCCGCATCCGCACCGAATTCGACGCGTTCACCGACGCGGTCCTAAGTGACAACGCCGACGCGGTCAACGCCTCCATGGGCGAGCTTTTGTCCCTGATTACCGAGCGCAATCGGACCTGCAAGGCGAACAAGTAAACAGATGGATCCGTTCACCTGCCCGATTTGCGGGGGAAAACTGAATATCCGGATCGGCGCCGACAAGGCGGAGTGCGATTCGTGCGGGCGGCTCCGGGAGATCGACGCGGCGGACGTCGCGCGATACCGCGAGATCTTCACCGGCGCGGAGCGAGCCATGCGGCAGAACACCACCGCGGGCTACGAGGACGCCATCCGCCAATTACAGGCGATCGCGTTCATCGGCGAGGCGCGGGACAGGAGCAGGGAATGCGAACGGCGCATCGCTGAACTGCGCGCGGACCGGCTGCACCGGCAGGAGGCGAACCGGCTTGCCGACAGGCGCAATACGCGGCTCGGCGTCGTCCTGCTGATCCTGACCGTGCTGCTCATGGCGGCGGCGCTCGCGGGCATTGTGTATCTCGTTGTCCGATTCGTGCAGGGAACGCTGTCCAAGGGTACGGTGATCACGATCCTTGCCGTCGTTCTGGCGGCGATCGGCGTTTCCGTGCTCGGCAGGCTGTTCGCGGGCCGCGGCTCGGATTCATAAAGACAATAATAAAGGGGAGAAATATATGGCGATTTTCAAATGCAAAATGTGCGGAGGCACGATCGAGTTTCAGGACGGCGCGACCGTCGGCGTGTGCGATTCCTGCGGAACAAAGCAGACGCTGCCGCGGCTGGACAGTGACCGCAAGACGAATCTCTACGACCGCGCGAACCATTTTCGCCGGAACAACGAGTTCGACAAAGCAATGTCGATCTACGAAAATATCTTAAACGAGGACCCGACCGACGCCGAGGCGTACTGGTCGATCGTGCTCTGCCGATACGGCATCGAGTACGTCGAGGACCCTGCGACGCATCGGCGTGTGCCTACGGTCAACCGCGCGCAGTTTACCTCGATCTTCGACGACGAGGATTATAAATCCGCGCTGAAAAACGCCGACGCCCTGCAGCGTTCGATCTACGAGGACGAGGCAAAGGCGATCAACGAGATCCAGAAGGGCATCCTGGAGATTTCGTCAAAGGAAGAGCCGTTCGACGTGTTCATCTGCTATAAGGAGACCGACGCAAACGGCAGAAGGACGCCGGATTCCGTGCTCGCCACCGACCTCTATCATCAGCTGACCAACGAGGGCTTCAAGGTCTTCTTCTCGCGCATTACGCTCGAGGACAAGCTCGGACAGGAGTACGAGCCTTATATCTTCGCCGCGCTGAATTCTGCAAAGGCGATGGTCGTGCTCGGCACCAAGCCGGAGCATTTCAACGCCGTGTGGGTCAAAAACGAGTGGAGCCGCTACCTCGCGCTGATCAAGGCGGGCGCGAAGAAGACGCTGATCCCCGCGTATCGCGACATGGATCCCTACGACCTGCCGGACGAGTTTTCACACCTGCAGGCGCAGGATATGAGTAAGCTCGGCTTTATGCAGGATCTGATCCGCGGCATCAAAAAGCTCGTCAAAATAGACGAGCCGAAGCAGACGATCCGCGAAACGATCGTCACGCCCGCGCCGTCTGCCGCGACCGCGCCACTGCTTCGCCGTGCGTTTATGTTCCTGGAGGACAGCAGCTGGCAGAGCGCCGATGAATACTGCGAAAAGGTTCTCGATCTTGACCCTGAAAACGCGGAAGCCTATCTCGGCAAGCTGATGGCGGAGCTGCATGTCAGAACGCGCGACGACCTAAAAGAACAGCCGGAACCATTCGACAATCGCAATAATTACAAAAAGGCATATCGTTTCGGTGATGAGAAGCTGAAACAAGAACTGAGAAACAATAACGCTTCTATCATCTATCGCAGCGCAATTAACGTGATGAATACCGCAAAAACAGAAGCGGAATTCCGCGATGCGGCTGAGCAATTTGCATCTATTTCGGATTACAAGGATTCTGTCGAACAGGAAAAGCATGCTGTGGAACTGCGTTTCGAAAAAATCAAAGATATGGTCATACGTGAAAATTCAAGTGAGGAGTGTTCACGTATGATGTCTCTCCTGCAAGAAGTGCAGAAGAGACGGGATGTCAGCGAATTGCGCGAACAGTGCAGAAAGGACATCGTCTACTTCAAAGTAAAGGAGGGAATCAAAAGTGGAGACGCTTGCAGCGCAAAGAATCTTGCGCTGCTTTTAGACGAAATTCCAGGATGGCGTGATGCTGATGCGCTGAAAAAAAGCTGTCTGCAGATTTTTGAGACACGAGCAAAAAAAGAGAGACGGAAAAAAGCAATGGAGGAGTATTCAGCAAAACACCCGTTATATAATCAGGCGGGGAAACTGACAAAAGAAAAACAGAAAATAGAAGAGGACTTGACGCGGATCAAACAGAAGTGGCCTACAATAGCAAATATAGGATGCATTATCGGAGGGGTTGCATTACTGGGTTCAGGCATTTATATCCACTATTTAAGTAAAAGCTTCTTTATTACGCTTTTATTGCTCTACGTGCCGAGTATTCTTTTGATTCGTGCGGGGATTGTTGGTTTTCTCCCGGAAAAGAGTGATGCACAAAAAGTGGAGTATTACAAACAGCGGATCTCCGAGATAGATTCGGATTTGGATGAAATAAGAAGCTATCCGACGTTTGAAGGATGGTATACATCGGAGTATAATAAGAAGGATTAAGGACAAAACGAGGGAGCAACATGGCAATTCTGAAATGCAAAATGTGCGGCGGGGATATTGAACTGTCCGCAGACAAGACCTTCGGAACATGCGAGTCGTGCGGCTGCACGATGACCTTTCCGAAGGTCGACGACGATCAGCGGGCGAATCGGTTCAATCGCGGCAATCAATTCCGCAGAGCGGGCGAGTTCGACAAAGCGCTCGCGGTCTACGAACAGATCGTGCAGGAGGACGAAAACGACGCCGAGGCGCATTGGTGCTGCGCGCTGTGCCGGTTCGGCATCGAGTACGTCGAGGACCCGAACACCTTCGAGTATCTTCCGACCTGCCACCGCGCAAGCTTCGACAGCTTCCTGGAGGACGTCGATTATCTCGCCGCTTTGGAGCATTCCGACGGCGTCACGCGCCGCCAGTACCAAAAGGACGCGGCAAAGATCGCGGAAGTGCAGCGCGGCATTCTTGCAACCTCGCAGAACGAGGAGCCGTTCGACGTCTTCATTTGCTATAAGGAATCCGAAAACGACGGTACGCGCACGCGCGACAGCTTGATGGCGCAGGAGATTTATTATCAGCTTACCGAGCAGGGACGGCGGGTATTCTTCTCGCGCATCACGCTCGAGGACAAGGCAGGCACGGAATATGAGCCGTATATCTTCGCGGCGCTGAATTCCGCAAAGGTCATGATCCTTGTCACGACCTCGGCGGAGCACGCAAACGCCGTCTGGGTCAAGAACGAATGGAGCCGCTTCCTTTCGCTGATGCGCAAGGATCGGTCGAAGCTGCTTCTGCCGTGCTACCGCGATATGGACCCGTACGATCTGCCGGAAGCGCTGTCCGTCTTGCAGTCCTACGACATGGGCAAGATCGGCTTTATTCAGGACCTGACGCGCGGCGTGAACAAGGTGCTGAACGCAAGCAAGGCGAAGGAGACCTTGAAAGAAACGGTCAAAGAGACCGTCGTGGCGCAGCAGGCGAATACCAATGTCGCGCCGCTGCTGGATCGTGCCTTTTTAGCGCTTGAGGACGGCGAATGGGAAAAGGCGGACGCGTTTTGCGAGCAGGTTCTGAATCTGGACGCCCGCAATGCGGAAGCCTATCTCGGCAAGCTGATGGCGGAGCTGAAGGTGAAAAAGCGCGACGCCCTGAAGGATCAGCCCGAACCGTTCGACAACCGGAACAATTATAAAAAGGCATTGCGCTTCGGAGACGAGAAGCTGAAACAAAAGCTTTCGGATGATATTGCCTTTATCAATGCGCGGAATGAAGAAGCGCGGAAGACAGGGATTTACAATGACGGCGTAAAAGCCATGAATGCCGCATCGACGGAATACACATACAAAAAAGCGGCGGCGATCTTCCAAAAGATCCCAGGTTTCCGGGATGCGGACGTCCTTGCGGAACGCTGTCTGGAACAGGCGGAGATCTGCCGCAAGGACGCGATTTATCAGTCTGCACGTTCGCAGATGACTGGAAGAAGCATCGTTTCCGGCTACGAATCCGCGATCAAAACGTTCCGTATGATCCCGGGATGGAAGGATGCGGAAGATCAGATCCTTGTCTGTCAGCGTAAGATCGAAGAGATCAAAGCACAGGAAGAAGCGGATCGAATGGAGCGCGAGCGCAAAAAGGAGGAAGCGCGGATCGCGCGAGAAAAAGCGGCAAAGAAACGCAAAAAAGATTGTCGCGATCGTAACGCCGATTGTTGTCGCCTGCATTGCGTTTGTGATCGTGCTGACAACGGTTACCATTATGCAGAAGAAAAAACAGAAGATGAATCAAGCTATGGAATTCATGAATGCCGGCGATTATGAAGCCGCATATGCGCTTTTAGAGGAAATCGGCAACAAAGAGACGATTGCTTCGAGCAAATATGACAGAGCAATGGCTTTGCTGAATTCCGGCGACTATGATAAAGCGCTTCCGCTGTTGCAATATGCGCAGGGACACAGGGATGCGGATTCGCTGCTGAAAGAATGCTGGGATCATGTTGCGGTGCGCAACACGATCGCGGCGGGTGACGAGCACACGGTCGGGCTCCGTTCGGACGGCACGGTCGTCGCGGTCGGCGCTTACGGCAACGGTCAATGCGATGTTTCCGGCTGGACGGATATCGTTGCGATCGCGGCGGGAGCAGACCATACGGTCGGACTCCGTTCGGACGGCACGGTCGTTGCGGTCGGCGATAACGACCACGGTCAATGCAGCGTTTCCGGCTGGAAGGATATCGTTGCAATCGCGGCGGGAGGCTCTCACACGGTCGGACTCCGTTCGGACGGCACGGTCGTCGCGGTCGGCTATAACAAATACGGTCAATGCAGATTTTCCGACTGGAAGAATATCGTTGCGATCGCGGCGGGAGAAGACCACACGGTTGGGCTCCGTTCGGACGGCACGGTCGTTGCGGTCGGCTGGAATGAATACGGTCAATGCAGCGTATCGGGCTGGAAGGATATCGTTGCGATCACGGCGGGTTGGAAACACACGGTCGGGCTCCGTTCGGACGGCACGGTCGCTGCGGTCGGCGATAACAAATTCGGTCAATGCAACGTTTCAGGCTGGAAGAATATCGTTGCAATTGCGGCGGGGAGATTGCACACAGTCGGGCTCCGTTCGGACGGCACGGTCGTTGCGATCGGCTATAACTACAACGGTCAATGCGACGTTTCCGGTTGGAAGGATATCGTTGCGATCGCGGCAGAGTATTCTCATACGGTCGGGCTCCGTTCCGACGGCACGGTCGTCGCGGCAGGCTATAATGAAGACGGTCAATGCAATGCTTCCGGCTGGAAAAACATCCGGCTGCCGGAACAGAAGTAAGCATTACCCGCAAAGACGGCTCCGCACAGGTCTTCAGCCACATCTGTGAAGCTCGGGCTACAAGTCACTGTACAAGAGAAAGAAAAACGACCATCGGTGGATGGTCGTTTTTCTTTGGTACGAGTGTTGATAACGAATTTACCCGCAAAAGGTTGGTAGCGACAGCGAGCCGTCGTGAGCGCGCTTGCAAGCGAACAGGCGAACCGAGCGTGACCATGGTACGCGCGGGAAACGCGCGATCTTCCGCTGTAACAAAGCGAAGCGGCGTGGATTGCGGAAAGGAGTCGCAGCGGAACAAAGCGCAGCGATGACTTGTTTGTAAAACAAAAAAGTCGTCGCAAGCC
>CADAPG010000044.1 GCA_902789675.1 uncultured Eubacteriales bacterium | reverse complement strand
GAGAGCAGGGCGAGGAGCCCGATTGGGAGTATTTGTCTGCAAGCGACGCGAAGGCTGTCAAGGACATCTCTCACTTTCTGCACGAACCGGAATAAGCGCTGCTGCACCATATTCCTGTTTCTCAAAGCGGACGGCGTGTATCGTTTGGCGCTCTTTCCAATGAAGAGGCATATCACCGCAAACAGAGACGAAAACTTGACAGACACGCTGGTCACGGATACAATGCGTATGAGGTGAGCGAAATGATCGATCGTAAACGAATGAAGCAGCTTGACAGAGCATACCGGGACCGGATGAAGCGATTCTCAAAATCCCGTAAATACAGCGAATACCCGATCAAAGGAAAGCCGGTTTTTGACAGAACGGGGACGATCACAGAGAAACAGACGACGCCGTCCGGCGGATGTGTGCTGTGTATCCGGGACGGGGAAGATGAAATCTCCCTGCTCGTCTGGGAGAAAGCGCTGTTCGACGCCTTTCAGCCGGGCGACACGCTGCGGTTTTCCTGCGGCGGCGAGTATCTGATTCACGGTACCGTGCTGCGTTCGCCGAAATCTGCGGAACGGAAACCGGCAAATGCCGAGACCGAGCAGCAAACCGTCACCGTCACGATCCGCACGCGCGGCGGGAAGTGCGAGCTGACCGACGAACAGATCCAAGGCTGGTACAGGGACCGGATCGAAGCGCTGCTCGATCCGGACATCGGCGAGCACGACATTTCCGTAGCCGTAAAGCGGGAAGCGATCGCGCCCTATCGCTTTTACGGGTGGGAGACCGCCGACATTACCGACGAACGGGGACTGACCCCGCGGGACTATTACGATCTTCTGAAGGGGATCTGGTGCGAGGAGACCTGCGCCCCGCGCATGCGAAAGGATTGGAGCGCGGCGAATCCGACGCTCGGACAGTGCTCGATCACGGCGTTTCTGCTGCAGGACGTTTACGGCGGAAAGGTGCGCGGCGTGCCGCTTCCGGACGGGAATTACCATTGCTTCAACGACGTCGGCGGCTGCGTGTTCGACCTCACAAGAGAGCAGTTCGGGACCGAAACGCTTGTGTATACCGACTGCCCGGAGCAGAGCCGTGCCGTGCATTTTGCAAAGGACGAGAAGCGGGAGCGGTATGCGCTTTTGAAGCGGAAGCTGCTCGGGGCGCTTGACAGCGGGCGGAAAGTGTAATACAGTATTGCAAACGGAACGAAGGAGGCGGATGCGCATGAAGATCACAAAAAGACACGCTGCGGTTGCGTTGTTCACCGTGGTGTTCATCGGGTTCTGGATCCTTCTGCACTATCTGTACAGCTCGTTCATTTCGCAGAGCGAGTTCGAGTTTTCGGTCCTGACGGATCTTGTGCTGCCCGCGGCGGCAGGCGTGATCCTCGGCATTTCGATCTTTGTGCTGCGCGACCGGCTCCGCAGGGGATAAACGGAATCTCATACGCCCTTCGGGGCGTTTTTCTTTTCCGGCGAATTCATACTTGCAAAATCGCTCGGTTTTTGTTAAAATAAACTGAAATTACACGGATCATGTCATTGCCGGAGAAAGGGGCTTTTTATGGAAAAGGAATCGTTCTGGATCATGCGGACGTTCAATCCGCTGTTCTTTGCGTGCTTTGCATTCTTCATCGCGCTGCTGGTCATTGCAAGTCTGCTTCTTCGGAAGCGCAGCGAGAAGACGAAAAAGATCGTTCTGATCACCGCCTGCATCGTCACGTTCATCGGATTCTTCATCTATAAGTATTTCCTGTCGATCGACACGGAATATGACAAGCTTGTTATCGAAACGCGCGGCGGATTCACCTGGTGGGCGGAGCTTCCGCTGCAGCTTTGCAACATCAACATGATGATCATCCCGATCGCGGTTGCGATCAAGAACCGTCCGCTGATGAGCTTCAGCTTCTTCATGGCGCCGCTCGGCGCGCTGATGGCGCTGCTTTCTCCCGCGGTCGGCTTCGACGGATATTCCATCTTCCTGCCGCGCATGCTCGGCTTCTACGGCACGCATTTCATGATCATCATCGAAGGGTTAGCACTCGCCACGTTCGGCTTCTACCGTCCGAAGTTCAGGGACTTCCCGAAGACGATCCTGACGATCGTGATCCTGCTGCTTGTCATCACCGGGATCAATCTGCTGCTGATCAAGACCGGACTGTACGACCGCGCGAACTACTTCTTCACGATGGAGCACGAGGGCATCTCGATCCTGAAGCTGTTCTGGAGCTGGATCCCCGTGCCGGTGCTGTATCTGCTGCCGGGCGCGGTCATCCTCGGCGTATACATGAGCCTTGTCACAACGCCGTTTGCGATCGCCGACGCGATCAAAAAGAAGAAGGCAAGCTGAAGGATCGCAATTGTTTTTGCAGGGAGACCGAATCGGTCTCCCTGCTTTTCTCTCAAACATGCTTGACAAGTGCGGTCTATTGTGATAGACTAAATGTGGTCGACAGGAATAGACCGGAGTATTCAGGAGGGCATCAGGCATGGAAGTGGAGCTCGGCACCGTTCAGGAACGGTTTGCGGATCTGATCTGGGAGCATGAACCGATCGACTCAGGGGAGCTTGTGAAGCTCTGCGCTGAACAGTTCGAGTGGAAAAAATCGACCACCTATACCGTTTTAAAGAAGCTTTGCGAAAAGGGACTGTTTGAAAACACAGCGGGGAAGGTGCGTGCACGCATTTCCCGAGAAGCGTTCTATGCGAACAGAAGCAAACAGATCGTTGCGGATTCCTTTCACGGTTCGCTGCCGGCGTTCTTTGCCGCGTTTCTGTCCAATCGCGGACTGACGCCTTCGGAAGCGGATGAGATTCAGAATATGATCGATTCATACAGAAGAGGAGAATGAGCATGGAAGCGGTCTTTTTGAAGGTGCTGAATATGAGCCTTTCGGCGAGCGTCCTGATCCTCGTTGTGCTTCTGCTTCGATTGATCCTGAGACGTGTACCGAAATGGATCCATTGTCTGCTGTTCGCGATCGTAGGCGTACGGCTGATCTTGCCGTTTTCGCTGAAAACTGTCCTGAGTCTGATCCCATCCGCGGAGCCGATCCCAAGCAACATCGCAGTCATGCCAAAGCCCG
The DNA here is from genome assembly GCA_902789675.1 of uncultured Eubacteriales bacterium. Lineage (GTDB taxonomy): Bacteria > Bacillota > Clostridia > Christensenellales > CAG-138 > UBA3792. The sequence continues at coordinate 13,498 of CADAPG010000044.1, read as the reverse complement.
CTGTCGATACGGGCATTCCGGCCGTCAATGAGGCGATCAATCCGATCATTACTGAGCGCTTTGCGCCCGAGCCTTTTAACAGCGTGAACCCCTTGCAGGTCGTGCAATACGCTGCTTCGATCCTATGGATCGTCGGCATCGCCGGCATGCTCGTGTTTCTGCTCATCAGCTGGCTTCGCGCAAAACGCAGCGTCCGCGCCGCTGTGCGGGACGAAGGCCGGGCCTATCTGTGCGACGAGGTACGCACACCGTTCATTCTCGGTCTGTTCCGTCCGAAGATCTATCTGCCGTCCGACATTACAGAGGAAACGAAACAATGCGTTCTGCTGCATGAACGGGCACATATCAAACGTGGCGATCCGTGGTGGAAGCTGCTTGCCTTTCTGATCCTTTCGGTGCATTGGTTCAATCCGCTGTGCTGGCTTGCATACATTCTCTTTTGCCGCGACATCGAATCCGCGTGCGACGAAAGCGTGATCTGGTGGATGCCAAAGAATGACGTCGCCGCCTACTCGCAGGCGCTTCTGGACTGCGGACGCCGGCATCGGATCGTTTCGGTCAGTCCGCTTGCGTTCGGAGAAACCAACGTCAAAAGCCGCGTCAGGTCCGTTTTGCGCTACAAAAGACCGCTGCGATGGGCGATCATTGCGTCTGTTGTGATCCTTGCGACCGTCGGGGTATGTTTTCTGACCAATCCGAGGGAAAAGACGACCGACCGGAAGTGGACAGGGGACGGGCATTGGTATACGTTTGCGGTCTATGATTCGTCAATGTCCACATTGATCAGTTCGACGAATATGCCATATGATCTTTGTTCGACAGAATATCGCGCTGCAAACATTGAAGGCGTGGCTATCGGCAGATTGAAGGGGGCAAACAAAGAGTATAAGGTGTATACCGCCGATCCGAAGGAACGTGTGATTTGGTTCGATTTGGATTACGATCATTTCGTATACAGATTGACATATCGCCGTTTCGATTGTGATTTACCGATACCGGAAGCAAAAAACAGCGGATTTGAGATCGGTGATAGTATGGGCTATAGAGGAATCCTCTCACTGTCGGACAACGCAGAAAAAGAAATGCGCCAGCTGCTGTCTGCACTGAATACCAAAGGAGAAAAAGTGCAATGCACACGCACGGAATTGACGGATTGGGATTATGTATATCTCGTCAGCAGCAAGATCCCCGGACTTGCATACAGGTCAGACACGGTGATTGCTCTGTATAACGGGCAGATTGTGCTTGGTATATTTGATGATTTCGGAGCACAGAGTATCAGCGGTACGATCATAACAGTCGACACGGACAGTGTGCTGTATCGCGAATATGACGCATATCTGAACGGGACGCTGCAAAACGATACGGAGACGGTACAGTATTATCGTTCCAAGCCGATCTTTATTCCCTGGCAATACGGACTTACCGACGGAACAAATAAATACTGCTATCTGCCGGAAAACTGGTATATGTGGTACAGTCAGGGCTTGTCTGACGGAAGCGACGAAACATTTGCAGGTTACGTTAATTCCCGGTTGTTTGCTCCTTCGGGACAAATCTATTATGAGCCGGTCTTTTTATGCGAGCCGAATCAAAACATACTGAGAATCTATACCCATGACGATTTTGACAGCAGCTTGATTTTGATCAGCGAGAACAGCACTTTACCCGATCCGTTCAAGGAGAAACACCGCGTTTATCTGATCAACGATACCAGGGAATATGATCTGGAGCTTTCGGAAGCGTCAAGCGACGAACTGCGCGATCTGTATCAGTCTGAAAAACACGGGAGCAAGTCAATCGACAAGGATGCGGAAGAATACGGAACGCTGATTCTGCGGGACGTTTCAACCTATCATGCATTGTGTTACGCGTTTGCAGACGTCCGTATCAAAGGGGAAAATATATGGCTCTTCAGATCGGACACCGGGGAAGCTGTGCCGATCCCGAAGAATACACGCGCGTATGCGGAACTGATGGATATCTATCAAAACGGAAAGCTGCCGCAGGGACAGTATTTCTATCTGCACTGAAGCTTGACGAATATCAGAACATCATAACAGCAGAGCGGGAAGAGTGTTCCTTCCCGCTTTTTGCACGGATGACGTTCGATTGAAAGGACGGATGCCGTATCTGCGCAGCTTTGCAGGACGCCGGGCGTCGACACTTACGGACACCGGCGTAAACTACACATATCATTTGGAAAGTAAATCCTGCAGGATCCTTTACGTACGTTCGGAACGGCACATGAGACGTTGCATAAATCGCATGGAAGCCGTGCACGACGAAAAAACGTTCATCCGTTATTCTTTCAAAAAGATAAGGAAATATATATTTTCCCTCTTTCCGAAAAGTCAGAACGGTGGTATACTTGTTATCAGGAAAAGTATACACAGAGAGAACCTATCTTTTTTACAGAAAGGAAACGGTATGAGCATCGTCGGCAAAAGCGAGATCCGTGTGGACGCCTTTGACAAGGCGACCGGACGGACGAAATACTATGAGGACCGTATGCCCGCGGGCGCGCTCTTTGTGCGGATCAAGCACAGCGAGATCGCGCACGGGTTCGTAAAATCGGTCGATACCTCCGAAGCTGAAAAGATCAAAGGCGTCGTCAAGGTTTTGACCTGCTTCGACGCGCCGGAGATCGACTTCCCGACGGCGGGGCATCCGTGGTCGATGGACCCGGAGCATCAGGACGTCGCGGACCGCAGGCTTTTAAACACGCACGTGCGCTATTACGGCGACGACGTGGCGGTCGTCATCGCGGAGGATGAGGTTTCCGCTATGCAGGGCGTGCGCGCTTTGAAGGTCGAATACGAAGCCCTGCCGTTCGTGCTCGATCCGCAGAAAGCGATGGAGGACGGCGCGCCGCAGCTGCACGACGAATACCCTCACAACATTCTGAAGCATACATCGATCCGAAAGGGCGACTACCAAGTGGCGATCCGGGAGCCCGGGCTCATCAGGGTCGAGGGCTGGTACGAAACGCCGACGGTACAGCACTGCCACATCGAAAACCACGGCTGCTTTGCCTACGAGGAGAACGGGCGGATCACGGTCGTGAGCTCTACGCAGATCCCGCACATCGTCCGCCGTGTGGTCGGACAGGCGATCGGGCGACCCTGGGCGGATGTGCAGATCATCAAGCCGTATATCGGCGGCGGCTTCGGCAACAAGCAGGACGCGCTCTATGAACCGCTGTGCGCATGGTGCTCGGTGATGGTCGGCGGGCGGCCCGTCCGCGTCGACTGCTCGCGTGAGGAGACGTTTGTCAGTAACCGCGTGCGCCACGCGATCCGCTTCCACATCACAAGCTGGATCCGCCCGGACGGCAGCATGGCGGCAAGAAAGGTCGATCTCTATTCCAATCAGGGCGCGTACGCGTCCCACGGACACAGCATCGTCGCAAAAGCGATGGGGTCGTTCCCGCAGCTCTATCCGTGCGACAATATGGAATGCGACGCATACACGGTCTATACGAACATCCCGGCGGCGGGCGCAATGCGCGGGTACGGCATGCCGCAGGCGTCGTTTGCGAACGATTCCAACATCGAGGAATGCGCGCATGCGGTGCATATGGACCCGGTCGAATACCGGAACAAATACATCATGCCGCAGGGCTATTACGACGGCTTCAGCAAAAACTGCAACTATTACGATTCGCACCGCGAATGCCTTGAAAAGGGCAAGGAGCTGATCGGCTACGACGAGAAGATCAAAGAGTTTGCGAAGGACACCGGACCGATCCGCCGCGGCATCGGCTGCGCCTCGTTCTGGTACAACACGGCGGTATGGCCGATCGCGCTCGAAACCTCGTCGAACCGGATGCTATTGAACCTCGACGGCACGGTCACGATGCAGTGCGGCGAGACCGAGATCGGACAGGGCGCGGACACGGCGTTTGCGCAGATGGCGGCGGAGGCGATCGGGCTGAAGAGCTACAAAGACGTACACGTCGTTTCCTGTCAGGACACCGACACGACGCCGACGGGACTCGGCGCGTACGCGTCGCGGCAGACGTACGTTGCGGGCTTCTCGATCCGGCAGACCGCGGAGCTTCTGAAACAGAAAATCTTCGCCTATGCGAACAAGCTGACGCGGCAGTCCGAGCACAATATGGAGATCCGCGACGGCAACGTGGTGCGCAAAGGCGACGGCAAGGTGCTGATTTCGCTAAAAGAACTTGCCATGACCGCACAGTACAATCCGCAGGATTCTGAGCACATCACGGCGGAAAGCACGTTCACGATCAAGAACAACGCGTACTCGTTCGGCTGCACGTTCGCCGAGGTCGAGGTCGATATCCCGATGTGCAAGGTCACGGTGAAGAACATCGTAAACGTGCACGACTGCGGGAACCTCATCAACCCGGCGCTGGCGGCGGCGCAGGTGCACGGCGGCATGTCGATGGCGATCGGCTACGGACTCTCCGAACAGCTTCTGTTCGATCCGAAGACCGGCAGACCGCTGAACAACAATCTTCTGGACTACAAGCTTTCGACCGTGATGGACCATCCGGATTTAGAGGCGGCGTTTATCGAAAACCCCGAGCCCACGAGCGAGTTCGGAACGAAGGCTTTGGGCGAGCCGCCCGCGTGCTCCGGCGCGCCGGCGATCCGCAACGCGATCTACAACGCGACCGGCGTAGCGCTCAGGAAGCTTCCGATGAACCCGCACAATCTGTTCGCCGCCTTCACCGAGGCGGGACTGATCCACGACGAATGGCAGGAGGGCTGAACCATGTATGATATGAAGGCACTGTACGAGGCGACGAGCGTCGAAAACGCCGTTGAGCTTCGTTTGGAGCATCCCGAAGCGCAGATCATTGCAGGCGGCAGCGACGTGCTGGTGCAGATGCGCGAGGGCAAGCGCGCGGGCAAGGAGCTGATCAGCATCTACGGACTTGACGAGCTGCGCGGGATCACGATCGACGAAAACGAGAACATCCGCATCGGCTCGCTGACCAGCTTTTCGCACATCACGCGCGATCCGATCATTCAGAAATACATCAACGTGCTCGGCGAGGCGGTGGACATGGTCGGCGGACCGCAGATCCGGAACATCGGCACGATCGGCGGGAACACATGCAACGGCGTGACGAGCGCGGACTCCGCTTCGACGCTGCACGCGTGGGAGGCGATCGTGGAGCTGACCGGCAAAAACGGCGTTCGCAGACTGCCGATCAAGGACTTTTACATCCGCGCGGGACAGGTCGATATCCGCGTGGAGGACGGCGAGATCCAGACCGCGATCCTGATCCCGAAGGCAAGCTATGAGAACACCTTCGGGCACTATATCAAGTATGCGATGCGCAACGCGATGGACATTGCGACGCTCGGCTGCTCGGTCAACGTCCGGCTTTCGGAGGACAAAAAGACGATCGAACGCGCCCGCATTGCCTACGGCGTTGCAGGTCCCGTGCCGATGCGCGCGCCGCACGCGGAGGCGGTCGCAAACGGTCAGCCGATCTCTATGGAACTGATCGACCGGTTCGGGCTTGCGGTGCTGGAGGACATCAATCCGCGCGATTCGTGGCGCGCATCCAAGGCATTCCGGCAGCACATCGCGGTTGAGATGGCAAAGCGCTGTCTCTTTGAATCCATCCGTCTGGCGGGAGGTGAGCTTTGATGGCACAGTATAAACTGGTTCGTTTTACGCTGAACGGCAAAGAGGTCGAAAAGATGGTCGACGTACGCGCGTCGCTCACCGACATGCTGCGAAACGACTACCATCTGACCTCGGTGAAGAAGGGCTGCGAGGTCGGCGAGTGCGGCGCGTGCAACGTGCTGATCGACGGCGAGGCGTTCAATTCCTGCATCTATCTTGCCGTGTGGGCGGACGGGAAAAACATCCGCACGCTGGAGAGCCTGACCGGACCGGACGGCGAGATTTCCGACATCCAGCAGGCGTTTATGGAGGAGAGCGCGATCCAGTGCGGCTTCTGCACGCCGGGCTTCATCATGACCGCCGTGGAGATCCTTGAAACCAAAAAGCTCTATACGCGCGACGAGCTCCGTAAGCTGCTTTCCGGGCATCTTTGCCGCTGCACGGGCTACGAGAATATTCTGAACGCCGTCGAAAAGACCATGAAGCGGCGTCTCGGCGTGCCGGTGGAATGACATGAAAAAGCTCGCATACGTTCTGTTCGCGGCTGCGATCCTGCTGTCCGACCTTATGTGCGCGCACGTCGCGTATGTGTACCGGTCCATGCTCTGCGGCATCGAACACATGGGATACAGCGCCCCGGCAAACACCGCGTTCCTCTTTGCGATTCCGTATCTATTGGGAATCGCCGCCTGTGCGACCGTCGGGATCATCCTTTACAGAAAAGCGAAAAAGTGACAGGTTCTCCTGTCGCTTTTTTCTTTTTGCGCGGGATTGTTCGGAGAAATTTTGCAATTCCGACGCAATTTCGGGGTTTACCGGACAGGGAAATTGTGGTAGACTAAGTCGTACTATGAAGAGGTATGCAATGAAACATTCGACAAAACTGATCATTTGGATTTTAATATTCGCATTCTCGTTCGGTGTGATCGCATGCGGCTCCGATCCGGAACCCAATCGCGTGACCGAGGACCCGGTGGCGGTCGTTACCGCCGCGCCGGAGACCGTTGCAGAAGCAACGCCGGAGACCGTTTCCGCCGTCGCCGCGTCGACGGAGCACGTCGTTGAGGTCGTTGTGACCCCGCCGCCGACGCCCGAATTGCCGACGCTTCCGCCGACGCCCGAACCCACGCCGACGCCTGAGCCCACGCCGACCCCGCCGCCGACGCCGATTCCGTTTTCCTACTACTGCCCGACGGTCAACATGAGCTTTGAGGAGCTTGTCGGTTCGCTGCCGGATTTCGACGAATCGAATCCCAAGAGCAACGATACGTTCCGCCTTCCGCTGGGCTATCCCGCGCCGGACACGTATAAGCTTGTCGTCGACCTGTACTGGCAGATCGTGATCGCATACGCAAAGGATCCGGAAACCGGCGAATACACGGTTCCGGTGCGCTACATGACCTGCGCGTCGGGCGATCCGAGAAAGTACCATGAAACGCAGACGGGCACGTTCCAGATGAAGCCCACCAAGGTGCGGTTCGGCAACTTCAAGACCGGCGAGACCGCGCAGTACTGGTCGCTGATCCGCAGCCGCACGTATTTCCACTCGACGATCTATTCGAAGTACCGCGATCTTTCGTCCGTCGACAAGGCTTCCTATGAAGCGGTCACGAGCGGCAAGAAGGCGTCCCATGCCTGCATCCGTCTGCTCGTGCCGGACGCGCGCTGGATCTTCTACAACATCTGCTACGACACGGTGTGCGAGATCCGCAAGGGCAGCAAGGACGACGCCGAAATGCAGGCGATTCGCGAGCAGATGCACTTTGCGGCGTGGAAGGACAACGCGGACCTGTCCGTTGCCCATACGCCGTATACGGACAACTGGCGCATCGAGGACGTGCAGATCGACATGCAGTATGTGCATGCGACGCAGCCGCCGGTGCCCAAAAGCTAAAAATTCGGTCTGTCGAAACACTTCGACAGACCGTTTTTTTTCAGCGCCGCCTATCACATTGCATGCGACCGGGCGGCGGCGCTGCAAGAAGTAAAATCCGCCGCACATGTCGCCGGATTTTACGGATTGATGTGATATCTGTTCCCCGGAGACGTTTGCCGAACGGCGACGCCGTTCTTTGCGAGGTCTTTCTTTGGAGAGGATCGTGCGGCGCAGCCGCATATCGTCAGATAACGCAAACAGAGTTTCCCGTAAACTCTGTTTTTGTTTTGGAATCTTTTCATTCTCCGCCGCGTAAAGTTTGACAGCAAGGGGGGAATCGGAATGAAGCTTGACGAAATGAAGGTACAGTACGATAAAAGCCGCGACGGCTTTACGAAGGAGTCAGACTTTTCGGTGAAGCCGGAAAAAGCTCTGCCGAAGATCGACGTGAACGGGATCGCGATCAAGGTGGGGCTGTGCGCGGGCGTGCTTGCGCTGGCGTTCATCGTGCGCGCGTTCGGCGTCGGCGCGCCGAAGACGGAGGTCACGGAGGTTTCCACGCACTCGGACAGCAGCGGCGAAACGGATCAGACGCAGCCGGGCAAGCTGCGCTATGTGGAAGGCGCAGGCATGAAATGGGCGGCGCCGGTCCTGTCGAACGATATCGAGCTTTTGCTTGAGGGCCGTGTACTGCGCTTCACGGCGGGCGGCGCGGACGTTCGCTCCTGCATGGAGGGCAAGGTGCTTTCCGTGGGCACGGATGAAGCCTACGGCGATTTTGTGCGCGTACAGTCGGCGTCGGACTGTGAAGCGGTCTATTACGGGTTCGACACGATCGCGGTCAGGGAGGGCGACGCCGTCTCGGCAGGCGATACGCTCGGCACGGTCACGGTCGGCAAGAGCATGTATCTGCGCGTTTATCAGAACGGCGCGCCGCAGGATCCGTCCGCGTACGTCGATCTTTCGCTGAAGACCGAATGAAGTTTCGCGTCGGCGGGACGGAGGTGCGTCTGTCCTTCGGCGTGCTGCCGCTGCTTGCGTTCTGCATCGTCGCAGGGGAGACGCGCGCGCTGCTGCTCTCCTGCGCCGCGCTTTCCGTGCATGAGATCTCGCACGCGATCGCGATCGGGAACCTCGGCGGACGCATCGCAAGGATTTCGCTCTATCCGTTCGGCGCGGTGATCACGCCGGAGTGGCTCAAGGGGGAGCAGGGGGATTGGATCGCGGCGATCGCGGGTCCTTTGGGCTCCTTTGCGCTGTCCGGCATGCTTGCGGTTTTAAGGACGGCGGGCGTCGGATCTGCCTGGACGGAGGAGCTGTTTCACGTCAGCCTGCTGATCGGACTATTGAACCTCGTTCCGGCATATCCGCTCGACGGCGGGCGGGTGTGCCGCGCGCTGCTTCTGCGCTTCGTTTCCGAACGCAGGGCGCGGACCGTGCTGCTGATCTTTACCGCGCTTGTATCGCTCGGGCTTACAGCGGCGGGCGGGTATCTCATCCTGCGCGGCGTGCCGGCGTGGACGCTGCTTGCGATCCCGCCGTTTCTGCTAGGATCGGCATTCGCGGAGCAGCGCATGCCCGATGCAGGGATCGTCGCCCGCGTGATGGAACGGCGGGAGGCGCTGCGATCGGGAACGCCGCAGAAGGCGCAGACCGTGATTTTAAGCGACGCCGCAACCGTCGGAGACGCGATCCTTGCGATCTCTCAAAGCCGTTACACGATCCTGCGCATCCGGACCGGGACCGGCTTTGTCGAGCTGACCGAATCGGACGCGCTGCAGGCGGCGGCGCGCTGCGGATTGAAAACGCCGCTGAAAACCGCAATTTCGAGATTGACCGCGGGGAAATGACGTGCTATAATTTATTAGTTAAAGTATGCGCTTGAAGGGAAACGGTAACATTGCTGGACACGCACGTGACGGACATGCTCTTGAGCCGGGTAGAAAAACCCGCGCGATATATCGGCAGCGAATGGAATATGGAACGCAAGGAAGTCTATGACTTCCGCTTTGCGCTGTGCTTTCCGGACGTGTACGAGATCGGCATGTCGCACCTCGGCAGCCGCATTCTATACCGCGTGCTGAACGACATGGACGGCGTCTACTGCGAACGCTGCTATGCGCCGTGGACCGATATGGAACAGGCGCTGCGCGAGCTTCACGAGCCGCTGTTTACGCTCGAAACGAAATCACCGCTTCGGGATTTCGATATCGTCGGATTCTCGCTCCTGTACGAGATGTGCTATACGAACGTGCTGACGATGCTCGATCTAAGTGACATTCCGTTTCTTGCCGCCGAGCGCGACGAATCGTACCCGCTGATCGTGGCGGGCGGTCCGTGCACTGTGAATCCCGAGCCGATCGCGGAACTCATGGACGCGATCCTCATCGGCGATGGGGAGGAGCTCGAGCCGGAGCTCGTCGAATGCATGAGACAGGCAAGGCGGGACGGCGTTTCGAAGCGGGAGCTGCTGCTGCGTCTTTCCGCGATCGAGGGCGTCTATGTGCCTTCGCTGTATCGACCGGTCTACGAGAATGGCAGATACGTCCGCACCGAACGGCTGTGCGAGGAAGCGCCCGAGCATCCTGTTCGCCGCGTCGTGCGCGATCTCGATCACGCGAAGTACATCGGGCGTCAGCTTGTGCCGCACATGCAGATCGTTCACGACCGCGTCGCAGTCGAGGTCATGCGCGGCTGTACGCGCGGCTGCCGCTTCTGTCAGGCGGGGTACATCTACCGTCCGGTCCGCGAGCGTACCAAAGAAACGCTGCTGGATCAGACGCGCGCGCTCGTTGCCTGCACGGGCTACGACGAAGTTTCGCTGCTGTCGCTTTCCACCGGCGACTATTCCGAGCTGCACGCGCTTCTGCCGCGGATCATCGACGACATGGCGGAGCAGAAGGTTTCGGTCTCGCTGCCGTCGCTGCGCATCGACTCGATCTTAAAAGACGATCTTGAAAAGATGCAGACGGTGCGAAAGGGCGGACTGACCTTTGCGCCGGAAGCGGGCACGCAGCGCATGCGCGACGTCATCAACAAGAACGTGACGGAGGAGGATCTTCTGCGCGCGGTGACCGACGCGTTCACGGCGGGCTGGTGCGGCGTGAAGCTCTATTTCATGATCGGGCTGCCGACCGAAACGGACGAGGATATCGTGGGCATTGCGGAGCTTGCGCGAAAGGTTTCGAACTGCTTCTATCGGCTTCCGAAGGACAAGCGCGGATCGGGCTTCCGCGTCACCGTGTCCGTGTCCACGTTCGTGCCGAAGCCGTGGACCGCGTTCCAGTGGTGCGCGCAAAACCGGCAGGAGGAGATCGTACGGAAGCAGCAGCTTCTGAAAACCGCGCTGAAGGGCGTGCGCGGGGCGGAGCTGCACTGCCATCCCTCGGTGCTGTCGGTGCTCGAGGCGGTGTTCTCCCGCGGGGACAGACGGCTAATAAACGTGCTCATCGACGCGTACAGGCGCGGATGCCGCTTCGATTCCTGGGCGGAGCATTTCAAACCGGACGCATGGGCGGCGGCGTTCGAACAAAACGGGCTCACGATGGACGAATACGCGCATCGCGAGCGCGACATGGAGGAACCTTTACCGTGGGAAACGATCGACGCGCTCGTCACGGTATCGTATCTCAGGCGCGAATGGCAGCGGGCGCAGGAAGCCCGCACCACAAAGGATTGCAGACAGGGCTGCAACGGATGTTTCGGAGCGCATTGTGAAGATTATTGCCGCGTTTGAAAAGACAAAGGAAATCTCCTATACCTCGCACCTCGACGTGCAGCGCACGCTGCAGCGCGCGTTCCGCCGCGCGAATCTGCCGCTTGCGTTTTCGAAGGGCTTCAATCCGCATCCGAAGCTTTCCTTCGCGACCGCGCTCGCAACCGGCTATACGAGCGCAGGCGAATGGCTTGAGGTCGAGCTTGAGAGGGAGATCACGCCCGAAGCGTTCATCGAACGCGTGAACGCCGTGCTGCCGAAGGGCATGCGGTTCGTGACCGCGTTCGTCGGCGACGAATCGATCGACACGCTGTCGAAGATGCTCGTTGCGGCAAAATACATCATCACCCTGTATACGGACGCGCCGGTCGGCACGGAAGCGCTGCGCGCGGCGGTCGGAACGATCCTCGCAAGCGACGAGGTCATCGTGGAAAAGAAGACGAAAAGCGGCGTCAAGCCCGCGAATATTCGTCCTGAAATTTTGGAGGCGGAAGCAGTTTCCGCATCGGATCGGACCGCTGTCGTTGCGGTCGTGGGCACGCTCAATGCGGCGGGCGGACTGCGCGCGGAAACGTTCGCGCGGGCATTGTTCGAACGGCTGAACTTGAACGGACGCTTTACGGCGCATCGCACGGCGCTCCTGTTTACGGGATCCGACCGGCTGCCGCGCCTCGGTTAAAGAAAGGTTTTTTGAAATGAATAAAGAAATTTTAGTCGACGCCAACGCGTTCAATACGCGTGTGGCGGTCGTCGAGGACGGCACGCCTGTCGAGCTCTACGTGGAGCAGGAGGGCAGCGAGCGCCTCGTCGGCAATATCTATCTCGGAAAGGTCCAGAACGTTCTTCCCGGCATGCAGGCGGCGTTTGTGGACATCGGTCTCGAAAAGAACGCGTTTCTGTACGCGGGCGACGTGTTCACGCCCGGCGACGCCTACGACGAGCTGGAAAAGATTCCGGAAACGCGCAAGATCGGCGACATGCTGAAGCCCGGTCAGAGCGTGGTCGTGCAGGTCGCGAAGGATCCGATCGGCACGAAGGGCGCAAGGGTCACGACGCATCTGACGCTTGCGGGACGCTCACTTGTGCTGATGCCGACCGTGGAGTACATCGGAGTAAGCCGCCGCATCGAAAAGGAAGAGGAGCGGCAGCGCCTTCGCAAGCTCATCAAGGAGCTGAAGCCCGAGGGCATGGGCGTAATCGTGCGCACCGCGTCGGAGGGACGCACCAAGGACGCGTTCAAGGAAGAACTGGAAAGCCTGAAGCTTCTGTACGGCGACATCCAGAAGAAGGCGAAGACGCTGAAGGCACCGAAGCTTTTGCACGAGGAGCAGAGCCTTCTGTTCCGCACCGTGCGCGATCTTCTGATGCGCGACGTGGACCGGCTGTTCGTCAACGACCGCGACGCGTACAACGAGCTTTGCAGCATCGCTTCGGTCATGGCGCCGAAGCTCAACAAGGTCTGGTTGAAAAGCGGCGGGTATCTGATCATCGACCGCGCGGAAGCGCTGACCGTCATCGACGTCAACACCGGCAAGTACGTCGGCAAGGACAATCTCGAAAAGACGATCACCTCGACCAACTGTGAGGCGGCGACGGAGATCGCCCTGCAGCTTCGTCTTCGCGACATCGGCGGCATCGTCATCATCGACTTCATCGACATGGAAAAGGAATCGAACCGCCAGCTCGTGCTGCAGACGCTGAAAAACGCGATGCACGACGACCACACGCGCTCGCATGTGTTCGGGTTCACGCGGCTCGGACTTGTGGAGCTGACCCGCAAAAAGACGGGCAGAAGCATCGGCGACACGCTGAAAGTGACCTGCCCGTGCTGCGAGGGCGAGGGCAAGGTCCTTGCGCCGCATACCGTGTTCAATAAGCTCCGCAAGCAGGCACTGCAGATTTTAAAGAGCTCGAACATCCGCCGCATGTACATCGAAGTCCATCCGGACGTCAAGGCGGCGATGGAGGGGCTGTTCAAAAAGAACGGCACGCTGTTCCCGGAGGTCGAAAACGTCAGTTTCTTCGTCCGCGCGAACGAGAATCTGCATCCCGAAAAGTACGTCGTGCGTCCGCTGCCGGATAAGAAGGTTGCGGAGGCGAAGCGCCTCTGCACGGTGCTGCACTGACGGAGCAAAAAAATCCCTGTTTTTCTTGAAAAAAGTCGTTGACAACGGCTTTTTTCTGTGTTATATTCATTTGGTGAGCCGCTTCGGAGCGGTACTTAAGTATGCCCTTGAGGCATCTCCGTATTTGAGCGAGTCTGGGAAGAAGGAGGAAGCACAAAGCAATGTACGCAA
>CADAPG010000043.1 GCA_902789675.1 uncultured Eubacteriales bacterium | reverse complement strand
TCCGGTACGCCGTCGTCATACTGGACCTTGATGTCGTCCGGATCTTCCGTGTTCTTCAGCGAGATCTCGTTCGGCAGATTGCCGTTCGCATCCGGCTTGAACCAGCCTTCGATCGGATAGGTGATCGTTGCGCCGTCATCGAATACGACGTCGATCATATAGTTGTCGGCGTGCGGACGAATGAAGCACTTGAACAGATACATGCCGCCTTCCTTGGCTTTGCCGCTCATGAGGACGTCCATTTTCTCGCCGTCTGCCGTATACAGATAGTCGATCATGTTGTTGTATGCTTTGGGATCGCCGCCTTCTTCATAGAAGTACAGTTCCTTGATGCCCTTGCCGGTCTTGTTCTTGAGCTCAACGGGGATCAGCTCATAGCCGGGATAGACGTTGTCCGAGGTCTTGCCAAGCGCGGCTATGAGATCGCAAGCCGGCTTGTCTTCGTCCTTGACCGGTTCATGCTCCCAGTTGGCGGGATCTGCACCATTCTTCAGGGAGAGTTCGTCGTACATGGCAAGCGTACCGACGTCCCAGACCACGGTCGTTTCGTCCTCGAAAACGACGGTGACTTCCATCTCTTTGCCCGCTTCACGGACGATGTAGATGAATTGCTCGTAGTTTTCTTCGTCTGCGTCCTTATCCTTCCAACCCTCTTCGACCACGCTGTTGAGCTTCTTGGCATATAGACCCTCGCCCTTCTCGGAAATGTAGAGCGCTTTGATCGTCAAACCGGTCTTGTTCTTCAGCTGCAGCGCGAGACCTTCGTAGTTGACCGTCGCTTCGGGCTCCGGCTCAACCGGCGCTTCCGTCGGCTGCTCAACTGCCGGTGCTTCGGTCGGCTGTTCAACCGGCTTTTCGGGCTCGTCGGGCTGCGCAGGCGTTGTGCCGTTGCAGGCAAACACCGACAGTGCCATCAGCAGAACGAGCATGATGGAAAGTAGCTTTTTCATGGTATTTCCTCCTCATATTGATTTCTGTGGTTGTGTATTTCCATCCGCGTAAGCGGAAGAGAAACCGTTATTCCGTTTCGCACGCGATCGTGCCGTCGTCGCCGATCGTGATGCGGACGCCGTTGTGCGTCGACGCCTCGAGCGTTTTCAGCGGGCGGTTTTCCGTGCAGAACACGTGCGGGACCGACGACTGCAGCATGGCGACGACCTGCTCGTTCGGACGATCCTTTCCGCCGCGCGGATCGCTCTGGCAGGAGATGACCGCGACCGACGGCGAAAGCTTCTGAAGCAGCGGCGCCGTCATGGACTTCGGATCCCCGTGATGCGGCAGCTTCAGAACGTCGATGTGTCCGACCGGTTCGTCCTCCCAGTCCGAAGCATAGCGGTCGCCGGTGATCAGCACGCTTCTGCCCGCGCAGTCGAACCGCAGCATCAGACTTGACAGGTTCCGTTGTTTCGCCACCCGATACACCTCGTCCGCATCGATCTCTTCGCCGCGGTACAGCGCGTCGAATATGCGCTTTTGCCGATCGAGGATCTCCCGCTTCGGCAGGATGACCGTCACGGAAAGGCGATCCGTCAGCCGCTGTGTGCCCTCCGAAACGGTCTCAAGCCTGCAACCGCATAGCCTTGCGGTTTCCGCTGTATCGCGGAAGATGTTCAGCATGTACCGGATCCCGTTCTGCGTTTTGTCGACGGACGTGAACGACTGCGGGATCCAAAGGGCGTCCTCCGGCGGCAGATACAGCGCGAAAAGCCGCTCGGTCGGAATCGCGCCGAGGATCCGCTGTGCGCCGCCGATGTGGTCGATGTGCAGATGCGTCAGATACATCCGGTCGATGCGATCCACACCGCGCGCCTTGAGAAAGTAGATCGCTTCCTTGCGGAGCGAGCCCTCGGCGGGCTCCAGAAACGGTCTGCCGCAGTCCACGAAAACCGTGTATTCCTGCAGCCCCTCTCGGAATTCCCGTATCAGAATTGCGTCGCCGTCGCCGACGTTGCAAAAGAAAACTTCCAGCATGGCTTAGGTTTGGTAGTAGGACGGACGATTCGGCGCCTTCTCCTGTTCTTTTTTCTGCTTGTTCCGAATACGGTGCCAAATCAGAAACGCCGGTACGCCGCCGCACACGACCGACAGCAGCAGCGGCAGACCCAGAAGCATCCAAAAGAGCGTGTACTCCGTCTTTGCGTCCGACCAGTCGATCAAAAGCAGCTCCGCCAGCATGATCAGCACCAGCATGACGAAAAGAAAGAGATATGCGCACGGCACAAGACGCTTGTTCTCGTCGCGAAACACGAAGATCAACAGCACGCACGGCACGCTGCCGACGAGCGCCGGAACGAGATATTGCAGTACATTCTGCCAAAACGTCGGAATGCCCGAAAACGCTTCATGCAGCGGATCAAGCAGAAAAAGGTATGCCGCGATATACACGGCGACAAAGAGCAGCGCCAGTAAAAATGCGTATAAGAACGTCGCGCTTTTCGGCTTGCCGTTTTCATCCAAAAACAGCGCGCGCGTAAAGCTGTCAACCCATCTTTGCAGTTTGGAGCGTTCCTTTGCCATACAAATCCTCGGACGCCCCGCGGAGCGCGCAATGCTCCGCGGGACGTTTCGTTCGGTTATCGGGTGCTGTTCCAAAGGCTCCAGTAAGCCTTGACATTCGGGTAGTTTGCATAGATCTTCGCAAAGTCCGGCGCGGTCAGATTGACCTCCTCATATGTGATGCCGGACTTCTCATAGGTGACATCATCACGCACGGACCAGTGACCGAGCTTGTCGAAGGCCTGATAGCAGCCGCTCACGCCGTCCGTATCACCCATCAGGAACCGGATATACAGACGTGCGCCCGCCGGGTTGTCGCAGTTGCCGACGACATAGGAGTAGGCCGCCGCATCCTGCGCGGTGTATGGCTCGAGACCCGTAACCCACGCGATATCCATGCCGTTTTCACCCTGCGCCTGCTTGGAATTGTCCAGCTTCGACGCGGAGCAAAGTCCCAGCGTCGGACCGTTGACGGAGTCGTTCACCGCCTCGACCACCGCGTCGCCGTCCGCCAGCGGCGTGATCGTCATCTGCGAGAAGCGCCAGAACAGCTCGACGCCCGCGTTGTTCTCCGGCAGTTCCATAACGCCCGGGGTGTTTTTCAGATGCTCGTGATAGGTGAACACGAGCGGCTCGCCGTACTGTTTTTCATACTGCGCCTGCAGCTTATCGCCGTCGACGATCAGCTGCGCCCACAGCGCCGCGTAGGAAGGCGCGGTGATGTCCTTCGAGTAAATCGTCCAGAACTGCGTGGAGTTTCCGCTCGCATCCTTATAGGACTGGGTGTCGACGTTGTAGCCCTTTACGATGTCCCACCAGCTCTCGATCGGAACCTTGTCGTACATGCGCGTATTGTAGAACCACGGGTTGAATGTGGAATACAGCGGCAGACCGTAAGCGATCAGATCGTCCGAGATATGCTCGCAGATGTCCGCGGGATAGTAGACTTTTACAAGGTCCCAGAGCACCAGCTCGTTGTAGATCTCGCCGGACGAGTCCTTGACCATCAGCACGTCCGCCATCGGATTTCCGCTTTCCGCTTCCATCTCGATCTTCTTCATGACCGTGTTGGTGTCGCAGGAGATGTATTCGAAGTTCAGATCCGGATAGACGCGCTGAATCTTTTTGCGCGCGGTATCGGCGTCGGCGGTCGTCGAATAGATCGTGATCGTGCCGCCCTCCGCCTTTGCCATTTCATACAGCTCGTCCATCGTCATATGATTCCAATCGATGCCGTCCTCGCCGATGACGTCGATCGCCGCTCTGCCGGTCTTGGGCTGTCCGTCGTCCGACGGACCTTCCTGTCCGCCGCCCGAGCATGCCGCAAGCGAAAGAACCATGGTCAGTGCAAGAAGGATTGCAAGAAGCTTTTTCATGTGCATTCATTCCTTTCTGTGTGTTGCTTGGAAGGGATACCCCGTCAGTCGTCGACGCCCGCCTTATGCTTGGTCTTGGCAAATTTGATCAGACGACCCGTCTTCTTATTATATACATTCATGCGGCCCGGATGCAAGACTACAAATACTTCCTGATTCATGTCATACTCTACCAGACCGACCTGAATCGCAAGGAACTCGACGCTTCCAACCGTCAGCGTGATCAGCGTTTCACTGCCCGCCGGCTGGTTGGCGTAGACCTTTGCCGCGACCGTGTTCTTATGATTCGGATCCTCGGTGTAGATATCGACCATCTCGGGACGCAGACCGAGCACACATTCAAACTCCTCGCCCTCGGGGATCTCCTCGTCCAGCTTCAGCGTTTCATGCGCAAACACGTAGGTGCCGAACTCGCTGGTGACCGAAAGCGTGTCGCCGTTGTAAACGCCCTTCGCGTCGATGAAGTTGATGCGCGGGTTGCCGATAAAGTCCGCCGCCTGCAGATCGATCGGGTTGGTGTACAAGCCCAGCGGGGTATCGATCTGGGAGATCTCGCCCTCCTTGAACAGCGCGATCTTCGTGGACATCGTCAGCGCTTCGACCTGGTCGTGCGTGACGTAGATGATCGTGGTGCCGGTCTCCTTGTGCAGGCGCTTCAATTCCGCGCGCATGTCGATGCGAAGACGCGCGTCGAGGTTCGAAAGCGGCTCGTCCAGAAGCAGGAGCTTCGGGCTCGACGCGATCGCGCGGGCGATTGCAACACGCTGCTGCTGACCGCCGGAAAGCTCGTTCGGATAGCGGTTGCGATACTCTTCGATGCGCATCGTTTTCAGCGCGCGCATGACCGTTTCTTCGATCTCCGCTTTCTTCATCTTTTTGATTTTCAGACCGAATGCGACATTCTGGAACACCGTCATGTGCGGCCACAGCGCGTAGCTCTGGAACACGAGGTTGAGTCCGCGCTTAGATGGCGCTTCATAGAATGCGGCGTCCGCGTCGATGATCGGCTTGTCGTCGATCGTCATGGTGCCGTGCTGCGGCTTTTCGAGACCGGAAACAACGCGCAGCGTAGTGGTTTTGCCGCAGCCGGACGGTCCCAGAAGCGTCATAAAGTCGCCGTCCTCGATCGTGAGGTTGATGTCGCGCAGAACATGGTTCTCGCCGTAGAATTTATCGATGTGACTTAATACGATCTTGCTCATGGTCAAATCCTTTCTGTATGTCCGTAATGGTTACATGCTCTTGCTGACGTTGCCGCCGAACCGATCTGCGATCTGGTTGGTAACGAGGATAAACACGATGATGACGATGCAGATCGCGTCCGCCACCTGCGGCATCGCTTCCTTGGAATAGTCGAATGCAAGGAACGACAATGTGTAGTTCTTCGGCGTCATCAGGATCGCGATCAGGTCCAATTCCTTTGCAATACTGATAAAGGAAAGGAGGAAGCCCGAAAGGAAGCCGTTCTTTGCGAGCGGAATGACGATGCTGCCGATGCGCCGCCAGAAGCCCGCGCCGTTGATCGTCGCCGCTTCCTCAAGCTCCACGGAGATCTGCATCATGTTCGAGGAACCGGAACGGCTTGCGAACGGAAAATGCTTGACGATCGAAACGATTAGAATCAGCATGAACGTGCCGTACAGCGACGGGATCAGTCCGCCGAGCCGCGGCTGGCTGAACATGGCGAAGTAGATCGCCGAGAACGCCACGCCCGGCATCAGGTACGGGATGAAGATCAGCTGCTCGACTGCGTTTCCGTACCACTTGCCTCTGCCGCGGGTGGTGATATACCCGAAGAACTGACCGAAGACCGCGGTGATCAGCGACGCGATCAGGGAGAGCTTGACGGTGTTCAGAAGCGCTCTGCCGAACTCGGAATTGCGGAACAGTCCGCTTTGGTTGAACGCGGGGTTCGGCGCGTTCTGCAGCTCGCCGATCCAGGCGTACAGCGTGAGGTTGTCGAGCCCGTAACCGCCGCCCGGAACGATCTGGAACGACTCCATGACGAGGAAGAACACAGGCATGACCATTGCCGCCACGAGGAACAGCACGATCACGATCGTCATCGGCCACTTGGCGCTGCGCAGCGGAATGAGGTTCGATCGCGTTCCCTTGCCGCCGATCGTCGCATACGATTTGCGCGTGCCGATCAGGCGCTGATTGACGATGATCGTGCCCGCGGCGAGCAGGATCATCAGGATGGACATCGCGTAGCCGACGCCCTTCGGACTGTTGTTGATGAAGTCCTTCATGCGGGTCGCCAGCACATAGAACGGCGTGCCGTCCGGATTGTTGCCGCCGAGGCGCGCCGCAACGCCGTAGGTGCCGATCGACTTAGAGATCGTCATGATCGTTGCGGAGAGGATGGAGGGCAGGATCAGCGGCAGCGTGATGCTCTTCAGGATCTGCGCCTTGCTGGCGCCCTGGATCTCGCCCATTTCCTCCAGCTCGGAGTTGATCGAGCGCAGCGCGCCGGAAGCCATGATGTAGGAGAAGGCGTAGTAATGCAGCGTCATGACGAGAATGATCGGGATAAAGCCGGACGCCAGCGCATCCGGCACGGGTATGCCTAAACTCGACAGCACGCCGTTGCCGCCCATCGACGGGTTGCGGAAGATCGTCATCCAGGAAAGCGCCTTGCACCACGACGGGATCATGTACGGAATCAGGATCAGCGCGGACAAAAGCCCCTTTGCGGGAATGTCGGTACGCACCATCAGCCACGCCATCAGCGCGCCGAGCGGCACGGAAATCACCGTGACGAACGCGCCGATGATCAGCGAGTTGCGAAGCGGCACCCACAGGATCGTCTTGGTCAGCGGGCTTGCCAGCAGGTACTTCCAGTACCAGAGCGTATAATCGCCGACCTTTGCGCCAGGGATGTTCCGAAGCTCCGACTTCGCCACGACGAACGTGTTCTGCACCATGGACAGAAGCGGAATGATGATCGTGATGAACAACAGGATCAGCGTAAAGAACACGATCATGTTGAACGGATTCCCGATCACGCTCAGGAGCTGGTTTTTGAACCGCTTCCATGTCATTTTAGGACGTTTCCATCCTTTCTTTGCCATCTTTTGACCTCCTTTTCTATCCGAAGCCCTTCGGAAACGGTCTCAGTTCTCTGCTTCCCGTTCCTTTTTCAAAAGCGTATAAACGTCGTAGATATCGGTGATCTGGTAATCCGGCTCGACGTCGTACTTACCGAGGTCCTTCTGCGGCGTCAGGAACGAATTGATCTTGAACACGCGCCCGAAGCCCATTCTGCGGGGACCGACCACATCGCGCGAGAGCGTGTCGCCGACGAACGCACATTCGGACGGATCAAGGTTCGCCTGATTCAGCGCGACGCGGAAGACGTTGGGATGCGGCTTGCGGTAGCCCGTGATCGACGAAAGCGTGATGTCGTCGAAATACTGACGCACGCCGTACTTTTTCAGCGTTTCAAACACCTGAAAAAGGCTCCCCGTGTTGCTGACGACCGCGATATACATGCCGAGATCCTCCTTGAGCGCCCGGAGCATTTCCGCACCGTGCTCCCGGAGCTTGCGATCGTAAAAGGTCGTCTCCCACATGTGCGCGATTTCCTCGCTGATTGCGGCGAGTTTGTCGCGATCGACCGGAATGTCCCGAAATCCCCAGTCGCACCAGATTTCCTCCGGTTTCAGTTCGCGGAGCGTCCGCTCGGAATCCTTTTTGTATGCCTGAATCCCTTCGCCGACGATCTTCCAGAGCGGTTCCGCCTCATAGGGGACTTCAATGCCGTGCTTTTTGAGAATTCCGTACAGCGCATATGCGGTTGCTCGATCGTTTTTCTCGTCGGAATACAGATCTTCGAGCGTTCCGCCCATATCAAACATGACAGCCTTGATCATTTGCCATCCTCCTCATGCAAAATGGTCCGTTAGCAGCGCAAACGTTTGCGTTCTTTCGACTTCATATTACCACGCAAACGCCGGATTGTCAATTATATTTATGAAAAAATATACGGATTTTCCCGATATTCTTTCGTCCCGGCGCGCTGGCTTCCCTTTTCAAACCGACCGATCCGTGCTATACTGCAGGTAAATGATTCGGAGGCAGATCCATGAAAGCAATTCCGTATGAAAAGCGGGTGCAGCTCGGCGCCGAAGTCCCGTCGGCAGGACAGTTCGCCGTGATGGCGCGTATCCCGCAGTTTGGCGCGCCGGAGGTATACCGGGCAAGCCTTGCGCAGAAGCCGGCGCCGGAAACGATCCGCGCCGCCGTGTTCAACGTAGAGCACGGAACCAGAATCCGCGAGATCGTTTCGTTTCTCGAGACGTGTCCCGCGCTGAAGGATGCGGACATCCTGTTCGGCAACGAACTGGACGACGGCACGGAGCGCAGCGGCAACATCAACGCCTCGCGCAAAATCGCCGAAGCGCTCGGGTATCAGTATGCGTACGCGCTCGAATTCATCGAACTCGTCAACCCGAACGATCACAAGGGCTATGAGGGGAACACGCTGTTTTCACGCTGGCCGATCGTCCGCGCCGAGGCGCTGTCGCTGCCGGAGGCGTATAACTGGTATTTTGACGAGCAGAAACGGATCGGCGCGCGCGTTGCGGTATTCTGCGAACTCGATGTGGCAGGGACGCGGATCGGCGCCGTCTGCGTGCATCTGGAAAACCGCACGACCCCGGCGCTGCGCGCAAAACAGACCGAAGCAATCCTCGAAAAGGCGGCGGCAATGTTTCCGGGGCTGCCGGTTCTGATCGGCGGCGACTTCAATACCAACGCGTTCGATTACGGCGAATCGGCTGCGCTTTCCGCGTATCAGCGGCAGAAAACCGACGGCATCGTCGTCGATCCCGTTCCGTTTGAACCGCTGTTTGCCTGTGCCGAAAAAGCCGGCTTTGATTACCGTTCATTGAACGGAATGTGCGTTCCCACACGCCGCAGACCGACCGGCGGCGGCGTGCTTGAACTGCATCTGGACTGGATCTTTGCCCGCGGTATCGCCTGCGTGCAGCACGGCGTTGTTTCTACCCTGATGAAGGACTGCGACTGGGCGGACGCGGCTTCGCCGCTGTGCGCCGCAGGGTTTTCCGAGCTTTCGGATCACAATGCCGTATGGGCGGATTTCCGTTTATAAAACGGCTTTTCCCGCATACAACCATCAAACACCGGAATTCCGGTTGACATTCCCGTCAGAACGTGATATTATACATGCGTAAAAGCGTAAACGTTTACGGTTTACGTAAATATTCGGAAAGGCGGCAACGATATGACTAATACGCTGGCAGGTTATATGCTCGGTCAGTTTTCGTTCGCGCAGTATCTGGAATTTCTGATCCGCATTCTGGTTTCCTGCGCGTGCGGCGCGGCGATCGGCTATGAGCGCACCAAGCGTCTGAAGGAAGCCGGTATCCGCACGCACATCATCGTCTGCTGCGCGGCGGCGCTGACGATGATCATTTCCAAATACGGCTTTGTCGACATGGCGATGAACGGCGTCTTTTATCCCGGCACGCACAGTACCGATCCGGCGCGTCTTGCGGCGCAGATCATCAGCGGCGTATCCTTCCTCGGCGCGGGCATTATTTTCCGCAACGGAAACTCGGTGCGCGGCCTGACGACGGCGGCGGGCATCTGGGCAACGGCGGCGATCGGTCTTGCGATCGGCGCGGGCATGTATGTGATCGGTCTGATCGGAACGGTTGTCATCGCCGTGATCCAGATCATCATGCACCGCTTTACGATCGGTACGGATTCCATGATGGTCGGCACCATCAGCTGCCGTGTGACGGAGCAGGAAACATTCCGCAAAGAACTGGACGAATACGTCGCCCGCAACAAGATGCAGATCCTTGGAACGAAGGTCAAGTTCAACGACGACGGCAGCGAGACGTATCAGTTCACGCTGCGTATGCATGTGGATATAACGGTCAACGACCTGCTGCATTTTCTGGAATCCGTCAAAGGCGTCCGCGCAATCAGCTGCGAGATCGAAAAATAAGAACGACACCGTTTCTGTCGCTCAACCCCGAGCGGCTTTTCTTTTGGGAGGATGGCAATGAAGACGATCAAAAAACAGGCAGGCGGCGCAATGATGTTCCTCCTCCTGATGGGCGTGATCAGCCTGTTCTCGGACATGACGCACGAAGGCGCCAGGAGCATCCTCGGCGAATATCTGGACCTTGCCGGCGCGTCGGCGGCGACGATCGGGTTTGTTTCGGGCTTCGGCGAACTGTGCGGATACTCGCTTCGCATGCTGTCCGGCTTTCTCGCGGACAAAACCAAAAAATACTGGCTTCTCGTGATCTTCGGCTATGCGCTGCAGGTGCTGGCAATCCCGGCGCTTGCGCTGATTCCCGAAAACGGCTGGATCGTTGCCTGCGGGCTGGTGATTCTGGAGCGCATCGGCAAGGCGGTCAAGAAGCCTGCGAAGAACACGCTCGTCAGCTTTGCGGCAAGCGAGGTCGGCGTAGGCAAGGGGTTTGCGTTTCTTGAATTTCTGGATCAGCTCGGCGCGTTTATCGGTCCGGTCATTCTCTTTTTGATTGTGTCTCTGAAAGGATCGGGCACGCTGTTTTCCGCCTACCGACTGTGCTTTGCGCTGCTCGGGATTCCCGCGCTCATCACCGTCGGACTGGTCGTATTCTCCCGCATCAGATACCCGCACCCGGAAACCTTTGAAAAAGCCGAAGAGGAAGCGGAGCCGTTCCGGTTCAAAAAGCCTTTCGTGCTCTATATGATCGCCATCTCCCTGTTCGCGTTCGGGTTTGCGGATTTCACACTCATCACCCTGCATGCGGCAAAGACGCAGGCGTTCCCCGAGTCGACGCTGAGCCTTCTCTACGCTGCGGCGATGGCAGTGGACGCGTTTGCCGCGCTGTTCTTCGGCTGGCTGTTCGACCGCATCGGCGTTCGGGCGCTGATGCTTTCGACCCTGCTCAGCACGTGCTTTTCCGGCTTCGTGTTTTTAACCGGAAACCCGTACCTGATCGCGGTCGGCATCGTTCTCTGGGGCGTCGGCATGGGCGCGCAGGAGAGCATTATGAAGGCAGCCGTCAGCAAGATCGTTCCGCGTTCCATGCGCAGCACCGGCTTCGGCGTCTTTGAGACCGGCTTCGGCGTCGCGTGGTTTCTCGGAAGCTGGCTTTTGGGCGCGCTGTACGACGTCAATCCCGCCCTGCTTGTGCTGATCTCCGTTGCGTCGCAGCTGCTTGCGATCCTGTTTTACGCCCTCTGCGTCCGGCAGCGAGAGGCGGAGGAATGATTCCCGCCTGCAAAACAAAGGACGGGCACCTGCACGCGGGCGCGGGATCGGGAACCCGGATGCCGCCGGCCGCGGTGTATGTGACGTTCATTTCGATCCTTCCTCGATGGATTCTGTGTACTTCACGCGAGGCTGCTTTCACCGGACGGAAAGATGCATCCCGCGCCGAAGCGATAACCGGACTAATAAAATGAAATCAACGAAAACGCCTCCGAGCCGATGCGGTTCAGAGGCGTTGCTGCGCCTGAGGATAAAAGCATTGCGAGACAAAGCAGAAAACCAAGTTGCCCTTTCGTGCGAAAGATCTTCCTGCAATGATTCCGGGAATCTTTCGAAGGGCAGCGAATAACCGAATTGACGGTGATCAACCGATCTCGATCCCGGCTTCCTCGAATTTCTCGCGCATCGTGTTGTTGCCCTTGGTCAGCTTCTTAATGGAAAGCTCCTGCGCCTTGTCGTTTGCGAAGCGAAGCTGGGTGCCCGATTTCGTCAGATACTCCTTGATTTTTTCCAAATGCTTGATCGTTTCATCGATTTCCTTGATAGCGTTTTCGTAACTCTGACTGGCCAACTGAAAGTTGCGGCCGAATTTGTCTTTGAAATCCTTCATGGCTTGCTCAAACTGACGCACATCCAGGTTCTGCTGCTGCGCGGCGGCAAGCTCACGCCTTGCCTGAACAGAGGATAAAGCGGCATTGCGCAGCAGGGAAATGAGCGGGATAAAGAACTGCGGGCGGATCACGTACATCTTCGGATACCGATAGGACATATCGACGATGCCGGCGTTATAGAGTTCATTGTCCATTTCAAGCATGGTAACAAGGACTGCATACTCGCAGTTTTTCTTTTTTCGATCCTTGTCCAGCTTGTCGAGAAAGGACTCGTTTTTGTGTTTTTTCTCTGTATCATCCGCCTCGTTTTTCATTTCAAACATGATCGACAGGATCGGCACCCCGTCTTCGGTAGACTCACGGAACACAAAGTCTCCTTTTGTTCCGTCCACGATTTCGTTGTCTTTGTCAAAGTACGCATTGGGGAACGCCATCATCCGCACCTGATTAAATGAATTCAGGCAATGCTGCTCCAGATCTTCCCCGATCATTTTTGTGGATTGACGGATCTTGAAATCTCTGTACCGCTCAACCTCCTCTTCCAATCTCTTCACTTCGGTCTGATGAGACTCCTGCAGGCTTTTCTCGCGGATCTGAGCCGCCTGCTGCTCCCGGGCAATCTGCCCCTGCAATTTGATGATCTCCAGATCTTTGTCCTGCAGCGCCGTCGCAATAGCAAGCTGCTTGTCGGTTTCGGCAGACTTCGCCTGTTCCTGCAGTCTCATAATCTCCATCTGCTTCTCCTGAACGGCGGCATCCACCGCGTGCTTTTTCTCTGCCTCGGAAGCTTTGACCTGTTCTGTCAGGCGGATTATTTCCTGTTCTTTTTCGGCAACGGCGAGCCTGTGCTGCGCTTCCGCTTCCAGGAGAGCGTTCTTTTGCTGCGCTTCCATTTCCCGATGCAAAGCTTCTGCGCGCTCATGGATTTCCTGATTAAACTGCTCGGAGCGCACTTGAGAAAGGATCGCGGCATATCCTGCTTCGTCAACCTGAAAGACTTTTCCGCAGTGCGGACATTTGATTTCATTCATCGTTATAACCTCTTTTCTTTCACGGTGTTTCATGTGAAAAGCTTTCTTGCTCTCGTTATGAACGAATATGCGTTCGGTTCTTATGGGATCGCTGATACGGGATATACACAAGATAAATTCTATCAGATTTTCCGCTATACGCAAGATGAAAATGATAAAAATCCCGTTATTGTCCAATATTTTCCTGCATCCGCACCCGCCTCGCACGGGTGTGTTTTTTCTGCTAATCCTTCACAGCGCACACGAAACTATGCGTCTGGACAGAATCGCCGTTCCGGCGCATCTGTTTTCGGAAAAAGCACGCGGTCCGCCAAACCGGCTTCGTCTTTGATTTCGGTTTCGGGAAAATGTCTTATTTCGTGCCGTTCGGCTCCGACCCGGACACGATGCCGAAGACGCCGTCCAAAGGACCCGCAAACAGCGGATACTTCCGGTGTGTCCTTGAACCGGAAAACTTCGTCAGGACCTCGCTGCCGCCGATGAATGCTGCAATCACGGGCGAGATCAAACTCTATCGCTCGACGTCGACAATCTGATGATCATCGTCTGAACGCATGGCGCCTGACATTCGGAAAATCGGATCTCTTTGGCTGAGACAGGAGCAGAGCGGGGTCTCCGTTTACGATCGGGACCGCGATCGGTTCCTGTTTTTTCCGGACGCCGATCGAAACGCGCTGTCCGGCTGCGCGTCGGAGGACGAGGCGCTTGCGGCGCTGAAGGAGCCGGACCGGATCGCTTCCCGCACGCTTAAGTATCCGCTGCGGATCGGTTGGATGCTGACGAGCCGCGCAATCTGAACTGCGTCTACTGCATTGCGCAGGACAAGATGGACCCGAAGGCTAAGAATGACGATCCTTTGGGCACGGCGGAACATATTCTGTCCCTGCATCCGCTTTCCGTCGTGATCAGCGGCGGCGAACCGACGCTTCACAGCGCGCTTCCGACCGTGCTGGATCGTTTTGCGGGAAAAACCGCCCTGATTCTGGACAGCAACGGCACGGTCCCGTTTCATAAGGACCTTGTCGACGCGCTGCGCCGCGCCGACGCGTCCGTGCGGATCAGCATCGATTCTGCCGATCCTGCGGTCAACGGCACGCTCCGACCGAACCGGAATCCGGACGCGGACGATCTTTCCGCAATCGAAGCAAATCTTCTTCTGCTGCTGCGGGAACACATTTTCACAAGCGTGCATACGGTCGTGACGACGGTCAACCGGGCGGCGCTGTTCGGGCTCGGCGAACGGCTCGCTTTGCTCGGCATACGGCGCTGGCATCTCTACGGGCTTTTAGCTGTCGGACGCGGCAGAGTGTGTTTTTCCTCGATGTATGTCGACGCGGAGACGCTTTTCGAAACGCAAAAAGACCTTGCGCAGCGCTTTCCGGACATGCGCATCACATTTTCCCTGCCGAATGAAGCCGGCGCGGGCGGAGCTTTTCCGATCGCGGACAGCGCAGGCCGTTTTTTCGTCGAGCCGGACGGGTGCGCACTCGTTTGTCCGGAAAAGGACCCGAAGCGACCGACCGCAAAAGAGCTCGGCGAGCTGTGTTCGGGACGGTATGTATGAAAAAGGCTCTCTGCACCGCAAACGATCTTGTGAAAACGGTCGAAAAATGATATCCGCAACCGGTCTGCTGCACAATATGTTGACAATAATCGTCAAAACAAATATACTGAAAACGTAATTTATTGAGGGAGGGTATTATGAGCAATTCTAATCTGGCAGGTGTTCTGACGCTGTTTATCGTTCTCGGACTCGGCGTGTTGGTTGTTTGCATCGTTGCGTGGTGCAAAATTTTCCGGAAAGCCGATATTCATCCCGGTAAATTGTTTATCCCGTTTTACGGACAGTATTTGATGTATTCCATCGCAAATTGCGAAGGGCTGTTCGCAGCATCGATTGTGATTTCCGTTCTCAGCAGTTTGTGCAGCAGCTGTGCGTCTTCCATGGGTACCAGTGGGGAGAGCGCTGCGCTCCTGTTGGTTTTATTGGCCGTCTTAACAGTGGCTCTGATGATCATCAGCATTGTCTTTGTTGTACGCCTGGCAAAGGCCTTTGATAAGAGCAAAGCCTTTGCGGTCGGTCTGATTTTCCTGTATCCGATCTTTATCTGCATTCTCGGCTTTGACGATTCCGTGTATGTCGGATAATGCGGCAAAACGATGTTAAGGGGACGGCTCTCTTGAGTCTCATTTGACAACAGCAACAGGTTACAAAAGCCCGAAGCGTGTGTGCGCTTCGGGCTTTGCCGTGCATGCTGCGGTCATTCTCCATGAACGATCTTAGGGAGGATGAGCGCTTCCGCGTGGGCATCAGACGGCTAATTCTGTGTAAACAGATTTTATAAAAGTGAAAACGGTGACAATACGGTATTGTCAAATTGCACGGCATCGTTTATAATACGATACAGGGCTGAATGAGCCTGCGCCGCGTTTCCGAAGGGAGCGCGGAAAAAATCAGAAAGGGAGTCGACCGATGATTTTTACCGCATAGTGATCTGTACGTCAAGCCGAACGGCATTGACGGCGTGCAGCCGGAATTTCAGACAAAGGAACCGAAGCCGTGAAAGCGAATCGTCCGCAGGGCGTTTCTTGTGATCGACACGCTTGGTTTTCCTACCCGAAAAAAGCTGCACACAGAGCATTTTGCGACAAAGAGCATCGCCGAACCCGAAGGGTGTTTTGCTTCCGAATTGCGGAAGCGGAATACGCCGTCGTCTGATTGTGTACGGGAGCATTCTGCTTTTTCATACAAATCGACCGCGGACCGGCAGCGCTTTGCCCGGTCCGCTTTTTATATGGATATTTACGAGGATAAAAGAGAATGAACATGAAGGGATATGAATTAAAGAATAAAAACCTGCATCTCGAAAAGATCAATGCAGATAACTTTCTCGCTCTGTACGATCTCGAGGTGAGCGAGGAACAGAAACAGTTCGTGGCGTCGAACCGCTTCAGCATGGCGGAGGCGTATGCGCGTCTGAGTAACGGTCAGTTCGTGCAGTGCTTCGGCATCATCGACGGCGATACGCCGGTCGGTTTTGCGATGATCGGACATGACGTCGAAGAAGAGGGAAGCCCGGAGTCCGTCAACAAATGCTATCTTTTGTGGCGGTTTATGATCGGACATCAGTATCAGAGACGCGGTTACGGCAGGGACGCTCTGCATCTGCTGCTGGATTGGGTGCTGACGTTCCCGGACGGACCGTCCGAACGGTTTTCCACGACCTACGAACCGAACAACGAAGCCGCAAAGCATCTGTATACGTCGTTCGGCTTTATTCCGACCGGGGAGAAGGACTGCGACGACGAGGAGGACGCCGAGGACGTCGCGGTGCTGCCCCTGACCGACAGAATGGCAAAAGAAATAAAGGAACAAAAGGAGAAGCTTATG
>CADAPG010000042.1 GCA_902789675.1 uncultured Eubacteriales bacterium | reverse complement strand
GTCATCCTCGTCGGCGGTTCGTCCCGTATCCCGGCGGTCCAGGAGATGGTCAAGAACATCACCGGCAAAGAGCCGTTCAAGGGCATCAACCCCGATGAATGCGTTGCGATCGGCGCGGCGATCCAGGGCGGCGTGCTCGGCGGCGAGGTCAAGGACATCCTGCTCCTCGACGTCACGCCTTTGTCGCTCGGCATCGAGACCGTCGGCGGCGTGTTTACGCGCCTCATCGAGCGCAACACGACCATCCCGACCAAGAAGAGCCAGATCTTCTCGACCGCGGCGGACGGTCAGACGAGCGTTGAAGTCCACGTGCTGCAGGGCGAGCGCGAGATGGCGCAGTACAACAAGAGCCTCGGCAGATTCCAGCTCGCGGGCATCGCGCCTGCGCCCAGAGGCGTACCGCAGATCGAAGTCACGTTCGACATTGACGCGAACGGCATCGTGCACGTTTCCGCAAAGGACCTCGGCACGGGCAACCAGCAGCAGGTGACGATCACCGCGTCCACGAACCTCAACGAGGACGAGATCAAGAAAGCGGTCGCGGAAGCGGAGCGCTATGCGGCGGAGGATAAGCAGCGCAAGGAAGCGGCGGAGAACCGCAACCATGCGGACCAGCTCGTCTATACGACCGAAAAGACCCTCAGAGAGCTCGGCGACAAGATCGACGCGGGCGACAAGGCAAAGGTCGAAGCGGCGGTCGCGGACCTTAAGAAGGCGCTCGAAGGCACCGACGATGCAAAGATCAAGGCGGAAACCGAGAAGTGCACGAACGTGAGCTACGAGGTCTTCGGTAAGATCTATCAGCAGCAGGCGCAGCAGCAGCCGGGCGCGGAGCCGAATCCGAACGCCGGTCAGCAGCCGCCGAAGGACGACGTGGTCGATGCGGATTACACGGTCGTCGACTGATCGAAAACAACACTTTGAACAGGGAACGGATCGGGCAGACGTGCGTCTGCCCGATCGTGAGGTACTGAATGGAGAGTAAGAGAGATTATTACGAGGTGCTCGGGGTAGAGAAGAACGCCTCGGATGCGGACATCAAAAACGCGTTCCGCAAAAAAGCAAAGACCTGTCATCCGGACCTGCATCCGGGCGACGCCGCAAAGGAGGCGGAGTTCAAGGAACTGAACGAAGCCTACGAAGTGCTTTCCGATCCCGAAAAACGGTCGAAGTACGACCAGTTCGGGCATGCGGCGTTCGATCCGACGATGGGCGGCGGCAATCCGTTCACCGGCGCGACGGGTTTCGACGGGTTCGGCGACATCTTCAGCACGATCTTCG
Source organism: uncultured Eubacteriales bacterium (assembly GCA_902789675.1). GTDB lineage: Bacteria > Bacillota > Clostridia > Christensenellales > CAG-138 > UBA3792. Next base: position 15,134 of record CADAPG010000042.1, on the reverse strand, counting down.
GCGGCTTCGGTCAACAGACGCAGAGCCGCAACGCGCCGATGACCGGCGACGACATCCGCTACAACCTGACGCTGTCCTTTGAGGAGGCGGCGTTCGGCACGGAGAAGGAGATCGGCGTCACACGCGAGGAGGTCTGCGACGTGTGCGGCGGCACCGGCGCAAAGCCCGGCACGCAGCCGCAGCGCTGTCAGACGTGCAAGGGAACGGGGCAGGTGCGCATGCAGCAGAATACGCTGTTCGGCGCAACGACGATTACGCGTCCGTGTTCCGCATGCCGCGGGACCGGCAAGATCATCTCCGAGCCGTGCGTGGAATGCCGCGGCAAGGGGCGTGTCCGGAAGCTCAAACGGCTTTCGCTGAAGATCCCGGCGGGCATCGACGACGGACAGACGATCAACATGCGCAACGAGGGCGACGCCGGCTACAAGGGCGGTCCGCGCGGAAACCTGTACGTCACGATCTCCGTACGCTCGCATGCGCAGTTTACGCGCCGCGGCAGCGATCTGCTGCTCAACATGAGCATTCCGTACACGACGGCGGTGCTCGGCGGCGAGATCACGGTGCCGACGCTGACGGGACAGATCAAGTACAACATTCCGGCGGGCACGCAGATCGGCACCACGTTCCGGCTCCGCGAGCAGGGCATTCAGCGGCTGCAGCAGCAGGGCAAGGGCGACCTGTTCGTGACAGTCAACGTCGAGGTGCCGCGAAAGGTATCGACGCAGGCGCGCGAGCTTTTGGAACAGCTTGCCGCGCTCGAGGGTCAGCCGGTCGTACAGAAAAACAAAAAACGTCCCCTAAAGGACATCTTTAAGTAAGTAAAAGCAGGAGGTTTTCGCCTCCTGCTTTTTTGATGCTTTCGATTATTCCAACGTAAAGAACGCCTGTTCGCCGTGGACGCCGACAACGTGCAGCACGGGCGTGTGTTCCTTGGGCAGCGGCAGCTGGATCGGCAGCTTGGGCGCGCAGTTGGTGTGCAGCGCATGGAAGCAGGCGCCGTCCACATAGCCGGTCGCGGCGTACATCGGCGCCGACTCCTTTCCGGAGAAAGCGGTTTTTTTCAGCACGACGATCCGCTTGTCACCCTTGGACGAAAGCTCCGTATTGATGCGGCAGGGCGTCTGGTCGACGGGATAGCGGATCGAAAGCGCGTGCGTCGCTTCCTCGGTCAGCGTCGGTTCGCTGGTGATGCCGAGCTGACGGCGGCGCAGGAGTGCGCAGGCGACCGGGCTTTGATCGACCGCAAGGAACCTGCGTCCGAGCTTCGTTGCGGCGGCTGCGGTCGTGCCGCTGCCGGAGAACAGATCGAGCACCAGATCGCCGGGCTCGGTGGACGCCGCAATGATGCGCTTCAGAAGCGCTTCGGGCTTCTGTGTCAAAAAGCCGGTCCGTTCGCGGTCCTTCTGCTGCAGATGTTCGATGTCCGACCAGACGTCGGAGGGGTAGATCAGGGAATCTTCATAATAGGTATAGGTCTTGCCGTTCGAGCGGATCGAGAAGCCGATGCGTCCGTCCTCGTCAATGAAGCGCTTCATGTGGTTGCGGCGCTCCGGACCGCGGGGGGTGCCCACCGCCTTGATGTTGAACAGCACCTTTTTGCTCTTGCGGTAAAACAGGATCGTATCGTGCTTTCTCGGATAGCAGCGCGTGGCGCGCCCGCCGGAGCGGTACGCCCAGATGATCTCGTTCATGAAGTTCGCTTCGCCGAAGATCTCGTCAAGCAGCATCCGCGCCTTGTGCGACATGCGGTAGTCGAGATGCAGATAGATCGATCCGCGCGCGTCGAGCAGCTTGTGACAGCCCTCGAGGATCCGGCGGAGCCATTCGACGTAGTCCGCTTCATCGAGCTTGTCCTCGTAAAGAACGACGGTCTGCGCCTGCTTGCCCTTGCCGATCTTCATCTTGAACGATTCACCCGTGCGAAACGGCGGATCGAGATAGATCAGCCGCACGCTGCCCTCATAGCGCTCGATCAGCGATTCGAGCGCGTCCTCCGCCTTTGCCAACCGAAACGTTCCGTCGCCGCCCGCCGCATGCAGCTCCTCCGTACAATAAACGCGCATACAAGTCTCCCCCAAACGCTGTAATACTCCTTTTACATTATACAATATGTTGTATGAAAATACAAGATGAAAAGCCACATCTTGTGAAAAGATTTCTGCGCGGAATTCGCTTGCGACCGCGCTCCGCGTATGGTACAATACGGAAAACGGAGGAACGGCTATGGCGAAGGTGGATCCGATCGAGCGACAAATCTATATGTGCATCGCAAAGAGCGAGGAGGGCGTGAAGGCACGAGACATCGCGCGCGCCGTCCGTGCGGACGCAAGCACCGTCAACCACTTCCTGTATGGTTCGCCGTTTATGAAGGAGCTCTGCTGGCAGGACGACGAGTATTGCTGGCATGCACAGATCCCGCAGACACGTCCGCACTACGGGCTTGCGGAGTTTGCGGGCTTCTATTCTTCGGTCAAAGAATTCCTTGAAATGGACGAGCAGCGCTTCCTTGCGCTGCTGAAGCTCGGCTGCGAAAACGTCGGACGGAACCTGAACGACACGCGCGGGCTCATGCATTCGTTTGCGGACACGCGAAAGACGATGCGGAATCTGTTCCGCGATCTCAAAGAGTTTGGCTATCCCGAAAAGCTTTCGAGCGACTGGGAGATCGTCTTTGAGCTGCGCATCAAAAAATCAAAGCATATCCGCATCTATGCGGACGTGCTGCTGGTCACGCGGCGGCATGCGTTCTCGCTCGAGTTCAAGATGAAGGATAAGATCGAACAGGAGGAGGTCGACCAGTGCGCCAAGTACTGCGAATATCTCGACGTGATCTTCGGCGACGATTACGAGATCGTCCCGGTGCTGGTGCTGACGAAAGCCCGCGATCTCTTCACGGACGCCACGGTTTCCGGCACCGACGCCTCGGTGCAGGTCTGTTCCGGCGACATGCTCTATAACGCGCTGGATTTCTGGCTCGGGTTTATCCGGTGAAAAAGATTGTAGCATTTTTGCGTTCCGGATTGTCTTTCTAACAGAAACCGAAAAAGGAGAGACAAACGATGAAACGAAAGATCTTATTATGGGCGGTTTTGATTGTCATGACTGTCGCGATGCCGGCATGCAAAGGTGCAGAGCTTCACGCAACCGTGACGCTGACGGAACAATTGGTGGAGCGGATGGACGAAAGAACAGCTGGAGCCGACTGTCAAAACGTTTGAGGACGTTGCGGAAGGAACTGTACTCTATGACAGCGCATATGACGGAACAATCACGGTAAGCGGCGTGACGGAGGAGGCGATCGTTCTGCAGATTGAGCATTCCTGTTTTGTGGAACCGAATGAAAACGGAACCATCAACTTGGGGGCAGAGCCGGTCAAAACGGTCACGGTGAAGCGCGGGAAAGAAAAGGAGCTTGTGACGCAAACGCTGGACGGGGGCGTCACCCTTCGGATTGCGTATGCCGTCGGGGAATAGGCTCGCGGGATAATAGGACAAAGATACATCGTAAGATGCCGACTTTCTTGCCCGCCCTGTGTAAGGGAGGGTGGATCGCGAAGCGAGCCGGGAGAGTTGTTTCCAGATCGGCTTCACTGTGAATTGCGCTGCGGGCATGAAAAGTCCGAAAAAATCTGAAAAAAATGCTTGACAAAGGGGCGGGGAACGTGTATTATATCCAAGGTTAAGTTCCGTCGCCAAAGACAGCCGGTGTCGCATTGCGTGTAAATCCTGCCGAGGTAGACAAGAAAGCGCCTTTTGTTTTCGAGTCCTCCGTTCTGCGACGGAGGGCTTTTCACGTTACAAGGAGGTGCAACCATGGCAAATGCAAAGATTCTCGAAATGAAGGCTGCAAAGGTCGCGGAGGTTGCGGACAAAGTCAAGAAGGCAAAGTCCGTTATCCTGTTCGACTATCGCGGTCTGACCGTTGCCGAGGATACCGCGCTGCGTGCCGAATTGCGCAAGGAAAACGTTGAGTACGTCGTTCTGAAGAACCACTGTGTCCGCCGTGCTTTTGATCAGCTCGGACTCGAAGGTGCAGACGATATGCTCCACGGAACCAACGCATTCGCATTCGGTTACGAGGATGCGGTAGCCCCCGCAAGAGTGCTCAAGAACTTCATCAAGAAGGCGAAGAAGTGCGAATTCAAGGGCGGTATCGTAGAGGGTAAGGTCACCACGCCCGCGGAAGTCGAAGCGATCGCTGAGCTCCCGAGCCGCGAAGTCCTCATCGCACGTATGCTGGGCAGCATGATGTCGCCGATCTCCGGTCTTGCAATCGTGCTCGACCAGATCGCAAAGAAGCTGGATCCCAACGCGGCCGCAGAAAACGCGGAAGCATAACAACCGAAACGGCGTCGCCGTACAAACCAAAAATCAAATAATTAAAATTTTAAAGGAGAAATATCATGAATAAGGAACAACTGATCGCCGATATTAAGGCAATGTCCGTTTTGGAACTCCACGAACTCGTCAAGGCTCTCGAAGAGGAGTTCGGCGTGTCCGCAGCAGCAACCGCAGTCGCAGTCGCAGGCCCCGTCGCCGCAGCTGAAGAAGTCGAAGAGAAGACTGAGTTCGACGTCATCCTGAAGGAGATCGGACCGGAGAAGATCAAGGTCATCAAGGTCGTCCGCGAGCAGACCGGCCTCGGCCTCAAGGAAGCAAAGGAAGTTGTCGACAACGCGCCCAAGGCCGTCAAGGAAGGCATCTCCAAGGAAGACGCAGAGAAGATCGTCGAAGCGTTCAAGGCAGTCGGCGCAACCTGCGAGATCAAATAATCAGATCCAAATCATCGGGAGACGGGTTTTTGCCCGTCTCTTTTTTCATGCGGACTTTGCCGAAAGGGCTGCGGGCGGACACGGACGGCGTTTTGCTGCACGGTCTGAAAAATATTTCGTCGTTTTTCGCGCAGAGTGTTCCTTTTTCGTCGGGTTTGTGATATAGTTTAAAATTGTTTGGAGCATACCGATCATTCGAAAACAAAAAGGGGAATAAAAATGGACAAATGGATTTGTATGAACTGTGAGTCGGAAAACAGCGGAAATGGGGATTTCTGCGCGTTCTGCGGTGCAAAGAGGATCGCGGGATCGGACGTCAATCGGGAACAGACCGTTCCTGTGCCGCCGGTCGAGACATGGAAACAGAGTGCGCAGGGACAGTCGTCCCAGTATCGGCAAGCGGCTGTCGACCGGACGGGCGGCGGATCCCGGGAAACGCGCACCGACAGCAGAACCGAATCGAACGGGGACGCGCTGAGAGCGCTGATCAAGAAATATGATGCGCAGAAGATCATCTTTAAGGTGCTGGTCGTTTTCTTTGCGGTCGTGCAGCTTGCGCTGTTTGCGGTGCCGTACATCAAGGGGATCGATCGGTACACGGTCTACAACAACTGCGGCGGAAAGAACGGATCCATTGAGCAGATCTGTTCCATTGTGCTGGTTTGCATTACGATCGCGCCGGCGATCTTTGCATGCATTCCGCTGAATGCGCGCAGAAGGAACCTGCCCATCACGATCGCGGTGATCGTTGCGATCCTGACGACCGTTTACTGCGCGTCGATCCTGTTCACAAGCATCGACCTGAACGCCGTTATGATTCTGGTGATCCTTGCAGCATGGGCATGCGTCGTCTTCTCGGTGCTGATGGTCAAAACGCTGAACCGGCTGGACAACGCGATGTATCGCACGACCGGATTCTGACGGAAAAACGGGGAACAAAGCGATGGCAAGCAATTACAGAGTCAGCTATAACGTCGATCTGGTGTTCTGCGTCGATGCGACCGCAAGCATGGGCGGGCTGCTGGATATGGTAAAGAAGAACGCGCTGTGCTTCCACCGGGATCTTGCGGATTCCATGGCGAGGAAGAAAAAGAGCATCCATCAGCTTCGCATTCGCATTGTGGCGTTCCGCGATTACAAATTCGACGGAAAGGACGCCATGATGACGACGGATTTCTTCACGATGCCGCAGGAAACAGACCTGTTCGAGCGCGCCGTTCGCGGGATCGAGGCGCTCGGCGGCGGAGACGATCCGGAGGACGGGCTCGAGGCAATGGCGTATGCGATCCGTTCCCGCTGGAGCGAGGGCGGAGCCGGGATCAAGCGCAGACAGGTGATCGTGGTATGGACGGACGCGCCGACGCACGCGCTCGGGTTCGGCAGCGTGGAGAAAACCTATCCGAGAGAGTACATGGCGAAGGATTTCAACGAGCTGACTTCCTGGTGGGGCGACGCATCCGACGACGGCTTTATGGACAACAATGCAAAGCGTCTTTTGCTGTATGCGCCGGATCTTCCGTTCTGGAACATGATCTCGGACAACTGGGACAATGTGCTGCACTTTCCTTCGGAAGCCGGTCAGGGTCTGAACGAAGTGGATTATTCCGAGATCATCGACACGATCAGTAATTCGATCTGAATCGGATCAAGCATCATAAAAGCCTCCTCCGGGATTTCGGAGGAGGCTTTGCAATTTCGGATTACGGGAACAGGATCGGCTTAACCGCGTCCCAAAGCCGCGGGAACAGACCGGAGAAGCAGATCAGCAGGAACACCGTGCAGGCAAGGATGAAGATGTAGTACAAAAGCCGCATGATCAGGCAGGCGAGGGAGAACCGCTTGCGCGATATGTTCTTCGTCTTTCCGCAGCCCCAAACGATCATGAAGATCAGTCCGATGAGCGGAATGTGGAACAGGATCGTTGTGAAGATATAGCCTGCGGTCGTCATCAGCGAACGGGAATCGGTTGCCAGCACGACCGGCTCCTTCTGCTCGGGGGCAGGTTCGGCTGCGGGCGCGGGTGCAGGAGCGGGTTTCGGCGCGGGAGCAGGTTCCGGCGCAGGAGCGGGCTCCGGCTCAAATACGGGAGCGGGTTCCGGTTCAAATACGGGAGCGGGTTCCGGCTCAAATGCGGGAGCGGGTTCCGGCTCGGCGACAGGCACAGGCTCGGCAACAGGTTCCGGAACGGGTTCGTCCGGAACGGCCGGCGCTTCAACCGGTTCAGCCGCAGGCGCTTCGACGGGTTCGACGGGCGCTTCGACGGGTTCCAGAAGCGACGCGCCGCAGAAATAACAGAACTTTGCCTGATCGGACAGGACTTTTTGACAAACAGGACAGTTTTTCATGGGGTCTCCTTTCGTGATGGATCGGCGGACACGTTCGTGCCGTCGAGTCGGAATGTGATCGTTCCTTCCAGATCGGTGCGATAAAACGCCGTATGGGTATCATACAGCAGCGAAAGCGTTTCCAAATGCGGATGCCCGTATTCGTTATCCTTTCCGCAGGAGGCAACCGCGAGATCCGGATCGACGGCGAGGAAAAACCAATAGTCGATCGCATTTGCGGAACCGTGATGCCCGAGCTTCAGGACGTTTGCCTGCAGCATGGAGCGGGGGAACGTGTCGAGCATACGGCTTTGCGCCGTCGCTTCGGCGTCGCCGGTCAGCAGCACGGCGGTGTCTCCGTATCGCACATGCAGTACGATCGAGAGATCGTTCATCTCCGTCGGCTCGTCCGCATAGGCGGGGATCGGATTCAGAACGGTGACCGTACAGCTTTCCGCCCACGGGATCGTTTTTCCCGCCTCCGCAAAGCAAACGGTGCAGCCGTTCCGATCGAGCGCGCTCTGCACTTCGGCGTATTTCGCGGACGACGGCGCCTGCGCGATCGTGTAAAACATGCCGACGGGATATGCGTTCAGCACGTTTGCCATCGAGCCGATATGATCCTCGTGCGGATGCGTTGCGACCAAGACGTCCAGCGAGCGGATCCCGTTCGCGTCGAGCACGGCCGAGATGCGATCGAACGCATCGGCGGGTCCTGCGTCGATCAGCATGGTATTGCCTTCCGGCGAGACGAGCAGAATGCTGTCGCCCTGCCCGACGTCGATCGCAATGACCTTCAGCGCGGGTTCGCCTGCGGCGGGTCCTGCCGGTCGTTCCGCCTTGAGCTTTTCCCAAAGCGCGTCCCTTTCCGCGCCTTGCAGTTCGCTTTCCTCTGTACGGCGGCAGCTGAGCGGCGCCGAACACCCGAGCGCCGCAAAAAGAAGCAGCGCAAGGAGAAAAGCAAGCGAACGAAGCGACGGTTTCATGCGCTTATTATACAATACTTCCGCACGCTTTGCAAGCCGTGACGGACGGCGATTTTATCTTTTCCGGAGTACGGTTCGTTTTTCCTCCGTTCACGACGAGAGCGATCTCGCCGCGAAGACGGCGCATCAGAATACGATAGCGGATCCAATTCAGCATGGATTTAACCTCCTGTCTGTTTTCAGGAACAGTATAAGCCGACAGTTGTCCGATAAACCGGACCGCAGAAACCGATTGCAAAGCCGATGTGCGTATGCTATACTGAAAAAAACGATGAAGGGGTCGAACGCCATGAAGCATATCCTTCCGATCTTGCTCTGCCTGCTGCTGCTCTGCGCGGGATGCGCCGAGCGCAAGACGTTTTCCGTTGAATCGCCGACGGCGGCGCCGAAGCCGGAGGAGCCGACACGCAGACCGGATCCGGAGACGCCGCCCGTGATCGGGGAAACGCCGGAGCCGGTCGCTCCGGAGGAAACGGCAACGCCGGAACCGACGCCGATCCCGAAGCCGACCATCGAACCGATCCTGTACGATTCCTGGGAGAAGGGCACCTGCCACGGACCGGACATCACGGCGTTCGTTTATGATCTGGATCAGGACGGCGAGGAAGAGGAGATCAACGTGCATCTGGATGCGGACGCCCATACCTGCACGGTCACCGACGGCGCGCGCAGCATCCTCCTGGAGGACGGCTGCGTGCTGGACGGCATGATCCTGTGCGATCTCGATCCGGGCACGCCGCATCTGAACCTCGTCGTCGTACTCGGCTCGGATTCCTCGGACTACATTACGATCGAACTGCATCCGGAGGGCGATACGCTGGTGCGCGGCGCGTCTTACCGTGTTCCCGCAACCGTCAAGCACGGCGAGGTGGTCCTCTTTGAGGAGGCTTTGCTGCTCGGATGGTCGTACGGCGTTCGTCCGGTTTTCGGGGAGGACATGATCCCGACGACGGAATGGGTGACGATCAAGTATATTCCGACGGAGGAGGAGCTCAGAAAACAGAAGGACGCCCTGATCAAGGCGAGCATTCTGCTGCATGTCATGCGTCCCGTGCCCTGCACGATCGACGGGGAATCGGCGGTGCTTCCGATGGACACATATGTGTACCGCACCCGCTACCTTGTTTCACGGGATCTGATGGAGGTCGTAACGCTTGACGGAACGGTCGCGCTGATCGCATTCACGCTGGAAGGCGAAACGTATCTGATCGACGGCGTTCCGCAGACGGAATATTTTGACAACCTGGGATGGTAACTCGCGTACCGGACCGAAAAAACGAAAGGATTGCAGACAAGGGAGAAAACAAGTGAAAAAGCATCTGAAAAAAACAATCATTTGGCTGGTTTGCATCGTGATGCTGCTGAGCGTCGCCGCGTGCGGAACGGAAGAGCAGCCGATCGGAGAAGCGGAGCCGGAGGAGATCGGATCCGCGCGGACGGCGGAACCGCTGCAGCAGACGGAAACGCAGACGCCGGAGGAGCCCAATGAGGAAGTTTCGATCGTCACACCGATCCCCGAGGCGGAGCCCACGCCGGAGCCCACGCCCGAGCCCACGCCCGAGCCGACGCCCGAGCCGACGCCCGAGCCTACGGCGACGCCGAAGCCGACGCCGCAGCAGATCTACGGCGCGCCGCATACCTTCAGCCCGTCCAAAGCGATCAAGGACGATTCGGAGCTTCCGGTCGTATACGATATGTACCGGATGAATCCGAAGAACAAGAAGGAAGGGCAGATGTTCACCTACGACCTTGACAGGGACGGCAAGGCGGAGAAGATCTCGTTCAAGCTCGATTCCAAAAAGAACAGAACGACGATCAGCGCGGGAAAGAAATCTATCAAGCTTGACGAGGGCACCGAGCTCATCAGCGTCATGCTGATCGATCTGGATCCGGAAACGCCGTATAAGAACCTTGTGGTCAAAATCGACATGGGTTCCGACGACTATATCACGATTGAACTGCATGTCGAGAACGGAAAGCTTGTTCGCGGCACAACGCTGAGCAGCGTCTCGATCGGTCTCGGAGACGACGGCGTTCTGTATCGCGTCGAGGGCACGGACCTGCTCGGAACACAAACGGGGCGGCGATCCTGCCACGGCGAGAGCTTCACGCCCGACGACGAATGGTTGGACGTCAGCCTGCCGACCGAAGACGATCTGCAGCATTATGAAGATCATCTGGAGGATTACGGCTGGTTCCTGCAGCTGAAACGCGAGCTGCCCTGCACGATCGACGGCGAAGCCGCGACGCTTCCGGAGGGAACGATTCTATATATGACCCGCTTCCATGAATCGCGCCGGTTTGCGGAGGTCCGCACGCTGGACGGCGTGACCGCGGTGATCGAGTTTACGATGGAGGAAGACGGCTGGCCGTATCAGATCGACGGCATTTCGCAGGACGAATACTTTGTATATGAGCTGCTTTACGCGGATTGAGCGGGAACAGCAAAGCCGCCGGATCAGATGATCCGGCGGCTCGGTCTTTTTGGAGATTCAGGAGAGGTGTTCGGTAAAGCGGGCGGAATAGGGAAGATTCGTCGCCTCGGTAAAGACGAGGCGAAGCTTTTCGGCGTAGTCACCCAGAGCGGCGTCCATCAGATCGCCGTTGATCAGAACGATCCACACGTCGCGGCTCAGGTCGGTGAGACAGTCGTGCAGCGCGTCCAGATTGCGCCCGTAATAGTCCGGCAGCCGGAGCGTCTTCGCAAGATACGCATGCGCGGCTTCCGGGGTGGTCATGCGCCGTCCGTCGATGATGATGAATTCCATATTATTCCTCCCCGTATAAAAGCGTAAACGTTTCGTAATGGTCGTCGGTGTAGTAGATCAGCCCGTCGTTTGAAAACACGATGCGCTTTGCCCCACGGCTTTTCGCGCCGCGCGTGTCGATATCGCATTCGGTATAGGTGCGTCCCTTTTTCGCCGGCAGAAGTCCTTCGTAGTTTCCGAAATACCCGCCGCCGATCGAGCAGCCCGGCGCGTACGGCTCGAGCGATCCGCCCGTCCAGCCGAGCTTTTGCGCTTTGCTCTTGCTGATGTAGTTGCTCGGCAGATGACCGAACAGATGAATGTAGAGCGCGACCTCGTCCTTGGTCCAGTATTGCCCGTCCTCCGAGACGGGGCAGGGCGTTTCGGTCGGCTCCGACGCCGTATCCGCAGGCGTCGATCGCTCAACGCTGCCGGATTGTTCGCCGCTCGGTTCCAGGGTAAAGACCGGCGCATCGATCTCACTGACCGGATCGTTGTGGTCCGGCACGGGCGACAGCGCGGGCTGACAGCCGAACAGCGCCGCGATCAGCAGCAACGTAAAAAGAAATGACAGGATCCTTTTGGCGTATTTCATGGCAGACCTCCGTGTCGTCATTATAGCATATCTTTGCCCGGAGAGAAAGAGTTTTTTTCGCCTTGTGATTCGGGTGCAGTATGGACAGACCGACTTTGACACCGCATGATCTTCTTATTGCATATTGCGTTTTGCTTTGTTCCGTGTTACAATAACATATTGATGATGTATGCAATCAAAGCGACGGATCAGCGCGGCGAATTACATGCGAAACCAAATCTGTTCTGAAAAGGAGAGAATAACGATGAAGAATAAAATGGGTTGGATCCGGATCGTATGCGCCTGCATTCTGATCCTCGGACTGCTCGGCTGCTCCGGCAGCTGCGCAAAGGAAAAGCCGGAGGATGTAATTCCTGCAAGCGCTGCGCCGCAGAACAATGAGAACGAGCCCGATACCATCACGGAGGACGAAGTCAAGCCGTCCGATCCGAATGGAAACAACGATCCGCAGCCGACGCTGCCGACCGACACGGAATCGCCTGCCGACACGGAAGCGCCTGCCGTCACCGAAGCTCCCGTCGTGACGGAAGAGCCCGAGCCGACGGAAGATCCGCTTGAGATCGAGATCCCGATCACAACGCCCACCCCGACGCCCACGCCGAAGCCCGGCGAGACGGCACAGCCGACGCCGACTCCGACGCCTACGCCTACGCCTGTAACGACGCCGGACAACGGGCCTATCGAATTGCCTGAACTTCCGTAAGGAATGAGGATAAAAATGGTTTTGGAGGAGAATGACAAATGAAACACAGAAAGCTATTGTCCCTGCTTCTGGCGGTTTGCATGGTATTGTCCCTGCTGCCCGCAGTTGCGTCGGCGGAAACGACCGAGGTCACGGATACGCTGAATTGTGCATTTACCGGCAGGACCGGAACGACTTATGGCGATTGGAGCGGTACCGGCTTATCCGGCGCCGCCTATGCGGGACAGTCTGCGGCCGGAAACGATGCCATTCAGTTGAGAAGCAAAAACAGCAACTCCGGCATTGTCACCACCGTTTCCGGCGGCAAGGCGACGAAGGTCGTCGTCTTGTGGAATTCCAATACGAGCAGCGGCGCAACGCTTGACATCTACGGCAAGAGCAGCGCGTATTCGGCGCCGACCGATCTGTACGGCAATTCCACGCAGGGCACGAAGCTCGGCTCGATCGTAATGGGAACGAGCACCGAGCTTACAATTTCCGGCGATTACGAGTATATCGGCATGCGTTCCAACAGCGGCGCTATGTGGTTGGATGAGATTGACATCATATGGTCGCAGGACGGCGACACCCCGCCCGCGCCGACCTACACCGTTTCCTTTGACGCGAACGGCGGCACCGGCACAATGGCGAACGTGACGACCGTGAGCCCCTATACGCTTCCGGCCTGCGGATTCACCGCGCCGGAGGGCAAGGAGTTCGATTACTGGGCGGTCGATGGAGACGAGGGCGTGTATGCGCCCGGCAATTCCTATACGCTGACCGGTAACACGACGTTTATCGCACAGTGGAAGGACATGCCCGTCGTCAGCTACACCGACATGATGCTGAAGCGCGTGCCGGCGAACGGCGATACGGTCGTCATCTACTATCCGAAGGCGAGCAAGGTCATGACCGCCGAGAGCTACTACTACAGCAACAAGAAGTATGAGCTCGCTGCGGCCGACGCGACGCTGACCGACAACGTCCTTGCGGTGCCCGACGAGGCGGTCCGCCTGACGGTTTCGGTCGCCGACGGAAAGTACACCTTCGCCACCGCGGACGGCAAGTACCTTGAAGCGGACGGCACCAACGTACAGCTCGTTTCCGCGCAGAGCGCGAACACGCTGTTCCAGCTCGAGACCGCGGCTGCCGGTACGGACAATTACTACATCAAGTGCGACAGCGCGACCTACAACGGCAGCGCACAGTACATCGAGTATTACGGCGGTTACTTCACCGTGTTTTCCCTGAATACCTCGAACACGCCGATCTTCACCTTCCAGTTCTTCTCTGAGGACGGCGAAGGCCCGACGCCCGAGACGACCTACACCGTGATGCTGGATCCGGGCGAAGCCGATGGCGATCTTGTGACGGTTACGGATGTCACCAGCCCCTATACGCTGCCGGATTGCCCGTTCGAGGCGCCCGAAGGCTGCGTCTTTGACGGCTGGAAGACAGATAACGGCGACGTCTTTGCCGCGGGCACCGAGATCGAGCTTACGGACGACGCAACTTTCACGGCAACCTGGAAGGAACTCGCAGCCAGAACGTACGAGCTCGTGACCTCCGAGGACGAGCTTGTCGACGGCGGCACGTACCTGATCGCGAGCGAGATCTTCGTGGACGAGCTCTATCTCATGTCGAACCAGACCTCCAACAACCGTGCGCAGTACAAGGTCACGGGCGTTGAAGGTACGACGCTGACGCTGGACGAGACCTGGATCGCGACCGCGGCGGAGGATGCGCTCGCATTTGAGTTCACGCTTGAGGACGCGGAGGACGGCTGGGCGTTCCACGACGAAGTGACGGGCGGTTATCTGTATGCGGCCTCGAGCAGCTCGAACTGGCTGCGCACCGAGGCCGAGCTCGACGATAACGGTAAGTTCGTCATTGCGTATGAAGGCGACGACGGCGCGACGGTCCCCGTTGCGCAGGGCGAGAACACGCGCGGCTATATGCACTATAACGCCACGAGCGACATCTTCTCCTGCTATGCGAAAACGTCTTCCATCACCGGCGCTGTCTACCTCTACAAGCTCGTGGAGGACGTGCCCGCAACGCTGGATAACGGCTTCTATCTGATCGGACCGGACTGGACGATCAACGATATCGACGCGGCGAACAAGTTCGGTGAGAATCTGGATGCCGGCGGCGAGATGCTCCTTGCGACGACGCTTGCGGTCGGCGATCAGATCAAGGTCGTCAAGGTCGAGAACAACGCGATCACCGCGTGGTATCCGGACGGTCTCGACAATCAGTATACGGTCGACGCGGCGCACGCGGGCGACGTTACGATCTATTTCCGCCAGACCTATACAAGCGATTGGGCAGAGTTCGGCGGCTACTTCTACATCGCAGCGGATTACGCGATCACCTGCGTCTCCGGCGAACACGGGCTGATCAGCACGATGGCGGGACGCGCTTCCGCAGGAACGACCGTCACGATCTACGTTGAGCCGGAAGAGGAATACGAACTCGACACGCTCACCGTTATGTGCGGCGAGACGGCAGTCGAAACGACCAAGGTCAGCGATTCTGAGTACACCTTCGTGATGCCGGCGGGCGACGTTACGATCACCGCGACGTTCGCGATCCCCGCGACCGAGCCGTACTTCAAGAGCCAGAACCTCATTCTGGACGGTCTGATCGGCGTCAGCTTCAACATGGAACTGCCCGAGATCTCCGGCGTGGATTACAGCACGAGCTACATGACCTTCAGTGTTCCGCACGGCACCTGCACGGCGCAAGTGGATTACAGCGCATCCAGACTCAAGAAGAGCAGCCAGACCAAGGGGTTCGTTTGCTATGTGACCGCGGTCATGATGGCGGAACCGATCACCGCAACGTTCCATTACACGCAGGACGGCACGGAAAAGACGGTCGAAAAGACCTACTCCGTCAAGGATTACTTTACGGCTTACGAGGACATTAAGGATCAGTTCGACGCGACCACACAGGCGCTGATCGAGTCTGTTGCGGACTACGGTCACTACGTACAGGCGTTCCTGGCGGCACAGAAGGGCTGGAC
>CADAPG010000041.1 GCA_902789675.1 uncultured Eubacteriales bacterium | reverse complement strand
GTCTGCGCGATGAAAACGATCTGTTCGGAAAGATCCTCGCCGGTCGCTTCAATGTATTCGAGCAGCGCGGCATAGGCTGCCTTTGCGCCCTTTGCCTTGCCGATGACGGTCGTCATGCCGTTGTAGTCGAACTCGCCGATCGGCTTGATGCCCGCGAGCGTGCCGAAGAACGCCTTCGCGTTGGTCAGACGGCCCTTCTTTGCGACGAAGCTCAGATCGTCGAGCCAGCCCGCCTGATGGAAGCGGTTCTTGTTCGCTTCCAGCCATTCCGCGACCTCGTCCATCGTCTTGCCCTCGTCGCGCAGCTTCGACGCGCAGACCGCCATCAGCCCGAATCCGGGACCGAAGCGCAGCGAATCGATGCAGCGGATGTTTGCATCCGGATAGGTCTGCTTCACAAGATCCGCGGCGGTGCAGGCAAAGCCGTACGTGCCGGAGATGCCGCTCGAAATGGTCATCACGAGCAGCGGCGTGCCGTCTTTCACGATCTCTTCCATTGCGATACGGAACTCCTCGATGTTGGCGGGCGCGGTGGCGTAGCCGTTCGGGTTCTTTTTGAGATCGGCATAGAACTCGTCGCGCGAGAAGCGGTCCCACGTCAGCGGACCGGGTACGTCCGACTTGTCGGGCAGTACGATATGTCCCGGGATGACCCGGATGTCGTATTCCTTCTGGAAGTTCTCCTGCAGGTCGCAGGTTCCGTCGCAAAGGATCACAAATTTCTGCATGTCAAATATCCTCCTGTTGTTGGTTTCCTTCGATCGGTCCTCCTTCGAGGAACCGGAACAATGCTTCCTCCGCCCGCGCGGGATCGGGCAGAAACGCTTCGGCGTGTCCCGCGCCGTCCGCGGTGAAAAACACCTTTCGTGTGCCGCACGCTTCATAGACCGCGCGGCCGGTCTCATACGGGACGGTCCTGTCCTCCGTTCCGTGCAGGAAAAAGCACGGGATCGTCGTTCTGCCCAGCGCTTCGTCCGTGCGTTCGCGGATGCGCAGCTTCAGAAATACCCGCGCAAACAGCCGGATCCACGGCATCAGCAAAAACCCGGGCACGTTCCGCCGCCTGCAGTCGAGCCGGATCTGCTCATCCGGCGAACGGAATCCGCAGTCGAGAACGAGCGCGCGCGTACGCACGGGATCGAGCGCGTCCGCGGCAAAGCCGACCGAAGCCGCGCCCATCGAAACGCCGTACAGCACCGTTTCGCTCACGCCGTTCTGCGAAAGCGCCCAATCGTTCCACGCAGCGACGTCGTACCGTTCATAGAGTCCGAGTCCGCAGTGTACGTGCGAGCCGGGCTCGTGTCCGCGCTGCCGGATCAGAAGCACGTTGTACCCGTGCCGCAGAAACGCATCCGCCTGCACGGCAAAGTTGACCTCCGGCTGCGTGCGGTAGCCGTGCACGAGGATCGCGGTGCAGGGCGCGCCGCAACCGTAATACGTGCCGGAAAGCGTCAGCCCGTCCCGCGAGCGGGTCGAAACCTGCGCCGCCTGATGCGCGTGAAGACGGTCCCTTGCCGCGCGCATGCGCTCCGCGTACGGCGCGAACTGTCCGCCCGGCTGCAGCATGGTATCAAAGTCGGAGCCGGGCTTTGCCTTGAAGATCGTGCAGACGGCGGCAATCGCGGGTCCGATCACGAACACCGCGTAGCAACCGATCAATGCCGCCGGAATCCAAAGCATACCGTTCTCCTTACAAGTTCAAAGGTCCTTCCGCCTCGATGGGCGTTATCTCGTTTCCGTCCGTCCGGTAAAACCGCGCGAGCCCGGCGTACTCCCCGCAGAGGGACAGCACGATGCGCGGCGTTTCGCCGAGCATGTACGTCATGGCGGCGCCGGTCCGCGTTTCGGTTGCGGCAGGCGAAAACGTGCGCTTCATGGACTGCTTGAAGATCGCTTCCTTCCGCGTCCAGCAGCGCAGAAAGCCCTCGACGGAATCCGGGTATGCGCCCTGCTCCGCCTTGGTGAAGCAGCGCGCGCGAAGCTTTTTGAGCTTTTCCGCGTCGTACCGCCGCGCAATGCCTTCGACCGTTTCGAAATCGACGCCGATCGGCGCGTTCGAGACCGCGACGCAGCAGAGCCCGTCCGCATGCGAAAACGAGAATGAGAAGCGGTCCGCGTCCCAGCCGCCGTGCTTTTTGCGCGTAAAGACGACGTCGTCCGGATCGAGCGAAAAGCTGTGCCTTGCGGCAAGCCGCAAGATCGCCCAGTTTGCGATCCGCGCGTTTCGCATCGATTGGGCGGAGCAGGCTTCGATCTCCTCCCGCCGCGCTTCGGGGACGGGGAAATCGAGCGCGAACCGGTCCGCCTCGCCGAGATACACGTTGATGACCGGCTTCGTGTTCCACATCCGGAACATGGCTTCCTCCTGCAGGCTCTTTTTCTCGCCGAACACGCATTCGTTCGCAAAGTGCTCGCAGTTGTTGCGGATCAGATGGTACCCGTCCGCGCCGAGGCGCTCCCTTGCGATCTTCACGGTCTCCTGCGGCGGGATGCGCTTTCTGCGCTCCGCACGGTCGAGGATCGCGATCTCCGGGATGCGGCCCGTGCAGAACACGTCCATGTCCGTCTCGGTCACGAGAAACCGGTCGGGCGCGTCTGCGTACGCCGGCACGGGCGGCAAACCGAACGCAACGATCCGGTCTCCGCCGACGTAAACGCCGTAGTGAAAGATCGATCCGATCTGTACCCGCACCATATCGCCCGGCGCGGGTTCGCCGGGCTGCCATTTCATTTGAGCTTCGCCTCGATATAGGTCACGACGTTGCCGAGCGTTTCAAAATCGGACGCGCCGACGTTGTCGAACCGGATGTTCATTTCCTCCTCGATCGCGATGACCATGTAGAGCATCGAGACCGACGAGAAGCCGAGATCCGCCACGAGCCGCGAATCCTCGGTGCAGGCAAGCACCTTGTCGCGGTTGCGGTCGTCCGCGGCAAGCAGGATCTCCTTGAGCTTTTCGATGATCTCAGTCCTGGACATGCTTGTACCTCACGATCTTCATCGCCGGGGACCGCTGAAAATCGGTGTCGCGGACGACGATCCTGCTGACCTGCATGAAGCCCGGCAGCGTGCGGTTGATCTTTTCAAGCTCCGCGACGGCGAACGCCTTGCGCGCCTCGCCGTCCAGATTTGTAAGCTCGGTGGGACGCAGCACGACTTCCAGCGCAAGGATCGGCTCGCCCAGCGCGCTGCGGCTTTCGAAGACCTGCGAATCCTGAATGAACGGGAGCGCGTTGAAATGCGTCTCGACCTCGGCGGGGGAAACGTTCTCGCCGTTCGGGAGCACGATGATCTCCTTGATGCGGCCGGTGATGTAGAGATAGCCCTCGTCGTCGAGCCGGACAAGGTCGCCGGTCCTGAACCAGCCGTCCTCGTATGCGCCGGGTTCTTCGACCCCGACGTACCCTTCCATCATGTTCCGTCCCTTCAGCCAGAGCTCGCCGTCGACGATTCTGAACTCCTGATTCGGGAACGGCAGACCCACGGAATCGCTCTTCCGGAGGCTTTCCGGATTGCCGGAAACGAGGTTTGCGGATTCGGTCAATCCGTAGCCGGGCAGCAGCTTGACGCCGAGCTTGTCGTATTCCGTGATGAGGAACGGCGACACCGGCGCCGCGCCGCAGATGATCGTTTTGAGGTCCGCGCCGAGCATGTTGCGGCCGAACTTCTTCGAAAGCGTCAGCGCCATTTCGGCGAGCGCGGGCACGACGACGAGGATCGTCGGCTTAAAGACTGCGACGTCGCGGAACATATCCTTGTTGTTCCGGCAGATATACAGCGCGCTGCCCGTATAGAGCGAGGTCATCAGATTGCGGATGAGCCCGAACACGTGCGAAAGCGGCAGCACCAGCAGGTACCGCTGACCGAACACGTCCGGATAGCCGTAGCAGCCGTTGACCGTGCCCTGCATGACCGCGTCGTTCGAAAGCAGCGCGCCCTTGCTCTTGCCCGTCGTGCCGCCCGTAAAGACGATGGCGCACGGGGTCTTTGCTTCGCAGGGAACGGCAGGCTTCTTCCCGTCGGAAAGCGCGTCGGCGGGGATCAGCGCGATGTCGGGGCGCTTCGCCTTCACAAGCTCCAGACGCGGCTCGAAATCCTTCTGGTATACGAGCTTTTTGATGCCGAACATCATGCAGCAGCCGAACACGGCTTCCGCGGGCAGGTGCGCCGGGAAGATCGCGGCGGTCGCGCCGGAGGTCACGACGGCAAGATACGCCTTGACGAAATCGTAGGAGTTCGCGGCGAAGATCGCCACGCGCGTGCCGATCGGACAGTCGCCGAGCAGGGTGCGGAAGCCCGCGGCGTCCGCTTCGAGCTCCGCGAAGGTGTGCGCCTTGCCCTCGTCGACGATCGCCGGTGCGTCGGCAAACTCGCTTACACAGTGTTCCCACATGGCGGAAACGGTCGTAAACTCTTTGATGCGTGCAAACGTCGCATCGTCCGTATACTTACGGAAGATCTCTTTGGATGGTGTCTGCATAGGTTTATCTCCTCTTTTGATAAGCAATTTGCTTTAATGCTTCTTCCTTTCGGTGCAGCTCTTCGGCGATCGCGTCGATCTCGGACATCGGCGGGCGTCTGCCGTACCGCGCAATGAGGTCGATCGGCTCGCCGATCACAAAGGTCACGCGGTTCCAGAAACGCTCCTTCGGCCGGACGTACACCGGCACGATCGGCACCTTTCCCTGCAGCGCGATCAGTACGGGACCGGACTTGAACGCGGAAAGGTCTCCGCTGCCGTCGTTGATGTGTCCCTCCGGAAAGATGGACACGAGCGCGCCGTTTCTGAGCTCGTCCGTGATCTCCCGGAGCGAGCCGAAGTTGAAATTCTGTCGGTCGATCGGGATGCACATGAACCGCTCGAACCACCACCGCGCCTTGGAATCGAAGAATTCCCTGCTGCAGACGAAGTGGTGACGCCGGTACCAGACCGCGAACATCACGTTGACCGGATCGAAGAACCCGGAGTGATTCGCAATGAGCAGCGCGCCGCCGCGGATGAATTTTCTCGCCGCCTTCGATTCGAACCGCCAGCGCGGGCGCAGCCAGATCATTCCGGGCAGCGCCGCCGACGCCTTGACGAAATCGTAGACAAGGTACCGCAGCGAAAACAGCTTAGCGCGATTCGGTCGTTTCTGTTCCATTGAGCAGCTTCTCCAATTCCATAATACGCTCCCGAAGCCGTTCGGAAACGATTTTCAGATTCTCCTTTTCGTCCGCGCCGTCCTCCAGAAGATCGGAGGCGAGGATCGGCTTTCCGATCAGCACGCGGGCGCGTTTGCGGCAGAAGTACGATCCGTTTGTCACGACCGGAATGATCTTCGCGCCGCTCAGAAGCGCAAGGTACGCCGCGCTTACCTTGAACGGCAGCGGGCGCGCTTCGCCGGGCAGGGGCAGACGGCTTTCCGGAAAGACCCCGATCACGCCGCCGCGCTCGAGGATCTTTTCGGACTTCGGCAGGAAGCCGAAATCGTGCGCGTTCCGGTCGACCCGGATCCCGCCGAGACACTTCAGAAACAGCCCGAGCAGCGGCTTTTCAAACAGCACCTCCGCCATCTGAAAGCGCAGCGTCCGCGTGAAGAACACAAAGAGGTACACCGCGTAGTCAAAGACCGACGTGTGGTTCGAGAGGATGATCGCGCTGCCCTTGACGTGCCGCCCCTGTACCTTCCGGTCCTCATACAGGATCTTCGTGCGGAAGCACAGAAACTGTACGGGCCAGCCGGTGATCTTTACAAACCAGTTGAACAGAGCGATCATCATACGCCGCCCTTCTGCGCGCGGATATAGTCCGCAATGCGCCGCGCGGACCGCAGCCCGGTCTCCTCGAACGGGAACGCCGCGTCGAACGTGTCCCGGAGCCGCGTCAGCATGGCGAAATAATCAAGGCTCGTTCCGCCGAGATCGAGGAAGAAATCGGCGTCGAACGCAACGTCGTCCTCCGCGCGGTTCACCGCCTGCGCAACGATCGCACGGACACGGCAAAGCAGTTCGTCCGCCTCCGCGTCGCCGCGGCGAACGGAGAAATCGAGCGGCTTCAGCGCGCCGGACGCATAGTCGCGCCGCAGGCGGATGCGGTTCAGCTTGAACTCGTCCGGCTTCATCAGCGGTCCTTCGACAAGCGCGATGCGCGAGATCGCAGAGGAAAGATTGCAGCGTTCGATCCGTTCGGTCAGCGCCGCGCGCAGCTTTTCCGCGGTTTTTTCGGTCGTCATGCGGTTCACGCCGCAGAGCAGGACCGTCGCGGGCGCGCCGTTTGCGTCCGCCGGGATCAGACAGATCTCCGCGCCGTCCGTTTTGAGAAGCGGTTCGATCGCGTTCGGATTCAGGTTTTCGCCGTTCGGTCCGACGATCAGATCGTCGGCGCGGCCCAGGATGCGGCAGTGTCCGTCGACGCATTCCGCAAGGTCGTGCGTGTTGAACCACTCGCCGCGCCGGATCGGTCCGTCCGCCGTCAGCACGTATTTTGCCGTGACGCGGCCCTTCACCTCAAGCGCGCCGTCCGCGTTGATGCGGTATTCGACGTTCCGCATCGGCTTGCCGACGCTGCCGATGCGAAGATATTTCTTCCGGAAGGAAAGCTCGACCGACGTGATGCCGATCTCGGTCATGCCGTAGCCGTTTGCGAGCGGATAGCCGATCGCGTTGAAAAACGTCTGCACCGCGGGATCGAGAAAGCTCCCGCCCGTGATCATAAAGAGCACGGAATCCCCGAACAGATTTTCGCGCAGCTCGCGGAACGCAAGCTTCGAGAAGGCGTTTCCGAGCGGGCGCGGCAGCTTTTCCCACAGCGCGAGCGCGCGGTCGAATTTCTTCACGGTCTCTTCGCCGCGGTCCGCAATGCCCTTTCTTGCCTGCTCGTAAACCTTTTCCCAGAAAAGCGGCACGGCAAAGACGTGCGTGACCCGGTGGCGGCGGATCGTGTTCACGATCGTCGACGGCGCAAGGTCGGAGAGATGCACGAACGTGCGCGAGAAGAACGCAAACCAGATGTACATTGCGATCAGCCCGAACACGTGATAGAACGGCAGGAACGTCAGGAGCTTCAGGTTCCCCTCGTAATGCTTCTTGATCAGCGGCTGCTCGCAGATGATGCCGTAGCTGTCGCAGATCTGGTAGTAGAACTCCTCCGCGGAATACGCGCATACCTTGACGTTTTCGGTCGTGCCGGACGACATGACGAAAAGCTCGGTCCCGAACGGCGCTTCGCCGATCGGTTCGCCGGACGCGGGGACGTCTGCAGGGCGCAGCACGGGGCAATCGAACGTGCCGTTCGCGGCGATCACCGCGCGGCAGTCCGCGATCCGCATCGCGCTGTGCAAAAGCGGCGCGGGCAGACGCAGGTTCATCAGCAGCGGACGGAAACCTGCCGCAAGGATCGCCCAGAAGAGCTCGATCCAGTCGAGACTGTTTTCCAGATACAGACCCACGACCGCGTTGTGCGAAAGCCCGCCGAGCGCTTTTTTCAGCGCGGCGGCGCGGGAAAGGATGTGCGCCTTCGCCTCGCCGTAGGTCGTTTTGCGGATCCGGAAGCCCTCGCTCTGCTCCCAGAGCACGTTGTCCGCCTCGCGGAACATCAGCAAAAAGAGCGTGCGGAACGTAAGCCCGCCGTTCTGAAACGCGTCGAGCTTGTCGCGCACGAAGGCGTCGATGGAGCGATAGGAACCGATATGATAATCCGTCATAGAAAAACTCCGGTCCGGAACGAAATCATGATTGTTAATTATAGCCGATTCTGAACGCAGAATCAACACATTTCCCCAAAATCGGACAAACTGTCATAATATAGTAAAAACGCCCGCCGATCTTTCGGTTTGCGTTTTCCTGTGAAAATGGTATAATGAATCGATCGGACGAAAGGAGACGTGCGATGGATCGGACCTTTTCCGCAACCCCGCGGCCGTACGGCGCGGTGCATTTTTTGATTCTCGGCGGCATTCTGCTGCTGTCCGTCGCGTTCGCGTTTGCGATCCGGAAAGCGTCGCCGAAAAAGCTGCTGCGGCTGCTGTTCGTCTTCGGCGTCGGCATGCTGCTTGCCGAGGTATGGAAGCAGTGGTTCGCCGCGAAATACATCTATGCCGGCGTCCGCTCGATGTGGTTCTTCCCGTGGCAGCTCTGCAGCATGGCGATGTACTGCTCGACGCTCGTACCGTTTCTCAAGGGCAAGGCGCAGGACGCCGTTCTGGTCTTTCTCTGCACGTTTTCGGTCGTCGGCGCGGTCTTTGCCCTGCTGTTTCCGGAGGACATGATGCGCCCGCAGATCCTGCTGTTCTGCCACAGCTTCCTGTATCACACCGTCATGCTTCTGGAAGGACTTGCAGCGCTGCGTATCCTCAAAAGCCGCAAAAAGGCGCCGTTTTATCCCGCGCTTCTGCTGTTTCTCGGCATGGCGGCGATTGCGGAGCTCGTCAACGTTCTGAGCCATCGGATCGTCCGCAATATCCGTTACGAGGCGAACATGTTCTACATCACGCCGTTCTATCCCAGTGAGCAGCCGGTCTTCTCCGCGATCGCCGCGCATGCAGGCGTCGTCGTCGAGATCTTCGTCTATCTCGGCGCGATCGCGCTCGCCGCGTTTCTGCTGTACATCCCCGAATCCCGCTGGCTGTCCCGCGGTACAGAAAACCGCGATGACAAGACGTCTTCCGATATGGAATCATAATTTATAATTTTACGGGGAGGAAACCGGATGCAATCGATTCTGATCAAGGACACCACGCGCGAACAGCGCGAGCGGATCGTGCGGGAGGCGCTTTTCGGCGCGTGCGGCGCGGACTGCGAATTCTGCAACGGCTGCGATAACTTAGGCGGCGGACGGATCGAGGCGATCTATCAGCCGTATATCGACGGCGAAAAGGAGATCGCCGAGATCAACGCGATGTACCGCGCGCCGTTCGTGCGGTAAAGGAGGAGCATGATGCGAAAAACGGTTATGATCATTCTTGCCGCGTTCGGATGTCTGCTGCCGATCGCGGGATGCCGACCCGCAATCGGGACTTCCGGCGGACCCGCCGCTGCATCCGGAGAACTCAGGAGCTGTTCCGTTTCGACGGGCGGCGGCATGCTCGGCGGTTACAGGAACGTATCCTATTCGATCGACAAAAACGGTCGGGCGACGCTTGAGATCTCCGAAAAGGAGACCCATGCCGACCGCGAGGTCACCACGGTCTATCAGGCGGACCCGAAGGCTGCGGAGGAGCTTGCGGCGCTTGTCGAAAAGCACGACCTGCGAAAGGCGAGCAAGCAGCCGTACAGCGATATGATCGCTTACGATGCGGACACGACCACGGTGTCCTTCCGGCTTTCGGACGGGTATTACAGCATATCCGAAAATCAGGTTCTGAACAAGAACATGCGCGAGGGGTTCGACGCGATCATCCGGTACCTGAATTCGCTTGCGATCGGCGAGGGCGAAAGGACCGTGGAGCCGCAGCGGGCGTACCTGTATCTTAAAAGCGGTTATACGCTGCAGTTCCTGGTCGAGGACGCGTTCGACGGCAGGCTGGACGACATTCTGAGCGTCGAGCGTGAGGTTTCTCCGTTCGGCGAGAGCGGGATCGTCCTCTGCGCGGGCGAGCAGCCGGACCTGTCCGGCGCGGAACCGGTCGATTCTGCCGGGGGCGGGACGATCGTATACGACGGCGAGAGCGGACAGATCATCGTTCTGTATGCCGATCACACGTTCGGGCACGACGTGTGGATCCTTGCGCGGATCGACGGCTACGCGGAGTACGCCTGCCCGCTGATCGCGGAGATGGAGGGAACGTATCGGCTGTATCTGAACGGAACGCCGTAAAAGGAGAGGAAACATCTATGAAGATACTGGTTCTGAACGGCAGCCCGAAGCGGGACAAAAGCGACGTCATGCACATGACGCGCGCGTTTCTTCAGGGCATGCAGGACGCGGGCGAGCAGGAGATCACGACGGTCCACGTCGTCGACAAGCACATCGAATACTGCACCGGCTGCTTTTCCTGCATGCGAAACGGCGGGACCTGCATCCACGACGACGACATGCGCGGAATTCTCGAAGCGATCCTCGAAAGCGATCTGCTGCTTCTGAGCTTTCCGCTCTACTGCTACGGCATGCCCGCGCCGCTGAAGGCGCTCATCGACCGCACGCTGCCGCTTTCCTCGATGGCGATGCAGAAGGTCGGCGACCGGTATGAGCACGTCGGACAGGCGGATTTTGCGCATCTCCGCTACCTGATGATCTGCGGCTGCGGCTTTCCGAACAGCAGGCACAATTTCGAGCCAGCGGTCGCGCAGTTTAGGCTGTTGTTCCCGCACGATCCGCTGATTCTGACCGTGCCGGAAAGCCCGCTGTTTAACGAGCCTTCCGCCGCCGTCGTGACCGAACCGCGCCTTGCGCTTTTACGGCAGGCGGGCAAAGCGTATGCCAAAACCGGCGCGATCCCCGAAGCCTTGCTTCATGAGATCGGTTCGCCGATGATCCCCGAGGAAGTCTACGCCGCGATCGTGAACGGTGAAAGATCATAAATGCAGAAGGGAAAAAGTCATGAAATTCTTTGATCTGTTCAAGCGCAAAAAAGAAACGCAGACGCCGCAGGAACAACCGCAGCCTTCCCCGCAGAAGGCGGCCGTCCAGACGACGAAAGAGGTTGAGCCGACGGAAAAAGCCGAGCCGTCGGACTATATTGACGATATCACATTCATTCAGGAAATCAGGCATCTTTCGACAGGGCCATGGCAGCAGTATGATATTTTGCTGGCGGCAAGCCCGTACGGCTGGGCGTATATGCTCGACTCCGCGCAGTATCTTGCGCATGCCGATCTGGAAGGCATTTCGGAAGTTCAGATCGGCGATCTGCATCAGCAAAAGACCGACGTTACGCAGGCTTTTCGGAACAGCGGCATGAACTGCGCGCAGGTACCGGAGATGCAGAAGGAAAGCGGCATGCTGTCTGTTGCGGGAATCAGCAAAACGCTGCATGCGCCGACGAAGACTGTCTGGATCAATCAAACGCGCACGATGCGGCTGTTCACGCTGCTCGATGATACGGAAATGATCGCAAAGTACGTCGAGACGGTCATTCGCAGAACGTTCGGCACGGAAAACGCGATGAAGCGCGGAAAGCCGATTCCGCAGAAACCGAAAACCCCATAACGGTGCGTGTTCCATCCAAGGGGAAGCCGATCTTTTGCCCGCGCGAGGAACGTGCGGGCTGTCTCTGTAATGAAGCAAAATGAAGAACGATGCGCTGACACTGCGGTGGGATCGACGCGCACTACGGGGGGAAAACTATGATCGTACTTCGTGACATGATCGAATCGGATATCGAGGACTATGTGCGGTGGTTCACCGCGGAGACCGAATGGATGGACTGGGACGCGCCGTGGGAAAACGAGGAAACGACGCCGGAAGCGGAGCGCGAAGGCTGGACGGAATACTTCGAGCGTATCAAAACGCTGCCGAAGGACGCGCCGCGCTGGAAGTTCGAAATCGAGCTGGACGGCAGGCACGTCGGCTGGGTCAGCCGCTACTTTGATCTCGACTACGTCGAAAACCCCGAGAAGATCCCCGCCGTCGGCATCGACGTCCCGGAGCGCGACGCGCGCGGCTGCGGCGTCGGCACGGAGGCGCTCGGGCAGTTCATTGAATATCTCAGAGCGCACGGCGCGCGCCGTGTGTATACGCAGACGTGGTCGGGCAACGTCCGCATGCTGCGCGTCGCGGAAAAGCTCGGCTTCGTTCCGTACGCCTGTGTGAAGGACCTTCGCACGGTCCGCGGGCAGAAGTACGACGCGCTGACGCTGAAACTGGATCTTGATACGGAGGAACAAACATGACAGGATACATTGCGGAAATGCGGAAGCTCGTCGGACACCGGACGCTGATGCAATGCGCGGCAAGTGTCGCGTGCATCGACGAACAAGGGCGGATTTTGCTCGGAAAGCGCGCGGACAATCACCTGTGGGGGTATTCCGGCGGGGCGGCGGAGATCGACGAACGCGCTGAGGACTGCGCAAAGCGCGAGCTTCTGGAGGAAATGGGACTGCTTGCGGACGAGCTCACGTTCTTCTGCGTGAACTCCGGACCGGAGGCGCACTATGTCTATCCGAACGGCGATGAGGTCTCCAATTTCGAGATCGTGTATCTTTGCCGGAAATGGCACGGAGAACCAAAGGCGTGCGACGGGGAGATGGAGGACCTTCGGTTCTTCTCCCGCGACGAGATCGACCTTGAAACGATCATGCCGCCGACCCGGCGCGTCATGTCGGCGCTGATAGAGCGGATACTTGAGTAAAAATGCGCGCCAAAAGCCTTCTCCTCCGAGGAGAAGGTGGCGTCAGCCGGATGAGGTGGAAAGGACAGCGAACGCAGCGCGTTCGTCCGATCCCGCAAACGGACAATATGAAACGGAGGAACCATGATCATCCCGGTCGATCAAACGAATCTTTCGGAAGCGGCGGCGGTGCACGCCGCGGCGTGGCGGGATTCGCACCGCGCGTTCTGCACGCCGGAATTTATCGAACAGCATACGACGGAGCGGCAGGCGGCGTATTTACAGCGCAAGCTGGACGCAAAAAGCCGGATCTTTCTGCTTGTCGAGGATGAACCGAAGGGCGTCGTTTCCGTGACCGGAAGCCTCATTGAGGACCTGTACGTCCTGCCCGAACAGCAGGGACGCGGGTACGGCACGAAGCTTTTGCGGTTTGCCGCGGCGATTGCAGACGGTACGCCGACGCTTTGGATCCTCGAAAACAACGCGGGCGCAAGGCGGCTCTATGAACGGCTCGGCTTTTTCGAAACGGGCAGCCGCAAGATCACCCCGGGCGGACTCGACGAAATCGAGCTTGCGCTAAAGCCCGAGCGCATGGAGACCGAACGGCTGATCCTCGACCGGATCCGAGAAACCGATAAAGAGGATTATTTCAACAGCATCTCGCACAACAAGAAGGTGCTCGAAACCTTTGTCTGCCGCTATGCGGAATCGCTCGAGACCTTCGATTTTTCGACGTATCTCGGGCGGGACGATCTCTTTGCGATCCGCTTGAAAGAGACCGGACGGCTCATCGGCATCATCCTGTATTTTGACGAGACCGACGGCGCGTGCGAGATCGGCTACGGGATCGGCCCGGCGCATTGGAACAAAGGCTATGTGACCGAGGCGGTCAAACGCTTTCTTGCGTATCTTTTCGACGAAAAGGGCATGCATACCGTCACGGCGTCGTATTTCACCGGCAACGACGCGTCGCGCCGCGTGATGGAAAAGTGCGGCATGACCTATCTGCGCTTTTCCGCGCGGGAATTCGAATACCTGGGCGAGATGCGCGATCTCACCTATTACGCAATCACAAAAAATCCGGCACCGAACGCTTGCGCGCCGGACAAAACCGCTTTATAATAGTCTGCGATTTTACTGCACACGAAAGAAAGGAATCCCCATGAAAACAAGAATTGCTCTGATCCTTGCGATCCTGATGCTCATTCTCTGCGCTGCCGGCTGCAAAGCGAAAACGGCGCCTGCCGCCGAAGCGACGCCCGCGTCGACGGAAGCGCCCGCAACCGAAGCGCGGACCGAAGTCCCCGCAACCGAAGCGCCGACGGAAGCGCCGGTCGAAGAACACCCGGACACGGAGTTGCCGGAGATTTCCGCCGAGGATCCTCTGCCGGACGGCGAGGTCGAGGAGGAAGTCTTTGCGTCGTGGAACGACGTCGCGCCTGCGCTGGATCTGCTGATTGAATACGTCGAAACGGTCACGGACGAAAGCTCGCCCGACTTCATTCCGGTCGATCGCCGGATCGCGGTCTTTGACATGGACGGCACGATCTACGGAGAGCTGTTCCCGACCTATCTCGAATACTATATGCTGGCTTGGCGCATACTCGCAGATCCGACCTTTACGCCGGACGAGGAGCTTAAAGCGGTTGCGGAGGAGATCCGCGCAGGCGGTCCGACCCACACCTATGCAGGCGACATGGCGCTTCGCCACGCGAACGCCGCGGCAAAGGCATATGCGGGCATGACCGTGACCGAGTTTCAGAACTATGTGACGCAGTTTTTGGTGCGCGACGCGGACGGCTTCGAGGGCATGACCTACGGACAGGCGTTCTATCGCCCGATCGTTGAGGTGATCGATTACCTCACGGAGAACAGCTTCACCGTCTACGTCGTCAGCGGCAGCGACCGCTACATCTGCCGCGAGCTCTTTGAGGGCATGGTCGACGTGCCGTCGGATCACTTCATCGGCATGGACGTCGCGCTGGAAGCAAGCGGGCAGGGCGACAAGGACAGCCTTGACTATACGTTCCAGCCTGAGGACGAGCTGGTCCGCACCGATCGGCTGCAGGTGAAGAATCTGAAGACAAACAAGGTCACGGCGATCGTGCGCGAGATCGGCAGGCAGCCGGTGCTTTCGTTCGGAAACAGCAGCGGCGATTCCGCCATGCATCTCTACACGATCAGCAACAATCCTTATAAGAGCCTTGCGTTCATGCTGATCGCGGACGACGACGTGCGCGATTACGGGCATCCGGAGAAGGGGGACGAGCTTCGCGCAAAATGGGAAGCGCTCGGCTTCCACGTGATCTCCATGCGGGACGATTTCAAAACCATCTACGGCGAAAACGTCCGGAAGACCGGCACATTCCGCTGGACCGAGGAGCTCGGCGGAACTGTCAACTGAAACGATACGGGGAGCACTCTGCGGTGCTCCTTTTTTTGTACGGAGGAGACCATGCAGTATCAGGATATCAATGCAAAGGCGATCAATCGCTGGGTCGAAGAAGGCTGGAAATGGGGGATCCCGATCGATCACGAGACCTATGAAAAGGCGAAAAACGGCGCGTGGAACGTGCTTCTGACGCCGACGAAGCCCGTGCCGCACGACTGGTTCGGCACGCTGCGGGGAAAGAAGATCCTCGGGCTTGCAAGCGGCGGCGGGCAGCAGATGCCGGTCTTTGCCGCGCTCGGCGCGGACTGCACTGTGCTCGATTATTCGGACGCGCAGCTCGATTCCGAACGGCGCGTTTCCGAACGCGAGGGCTATCCGATCGCGATCGTCAAGGCGGACATGACGCAGCCGCTGCCGTTTGCGGACGAAACGTTTGATCTCATCTTCCATCCGGTGTCCAACTGCTACGTCCGGGAGGTCAGACCGATCTTTTCGGAGTGCTTCCGCATCCTGAAGCCCGGCGGCGTTCTGCTCTCGGGGCTCGACAACGGGATCAACTTCCTGTTCGACGGCGAGGACGAAACGCAGGTCGTGAACAGCTTCCCGTTCGATCCGCTCAAAAATCCCGCGCAGATGGAACAGCTCGAACGCTGCGACTGCGCCGTGGAGTTTTCGCACACGCTCGGGGAGCAGATCGGCGGGCAGCTCGAGGCGGGCTTCATTCTGACGCATCTCTATGAGGACACGAACGGAGAGGGGCGGCTGGACGAGCTGCACATCCCGACGTTTTTTGCGACCCGTGCGGTCAAGCCTTTTTCAACCTCCGAAGCAAACGGCGCTTTCCGCCATTGACGTTGCGTTCCCGGCATCCGGGACGCCGTACAAATCGGATCTGAATCATCGGTAAAAAAAGAGGAGCTTTGCCAAAGCTTTTTGAAAAACCTTTCGGCAAATCTCCTCTATCGTTCTTTTCAGATCAACGCATACGTTATGCGTTGTTGTTCGGCGTGCCGCAGCGGAGGCAGAACTTTGCCACGCTTTCGTTCTTCATGCCGCACTTCTTGCAATACCATCCGCCGGAGGGCGCTGCGGGACGAACCGGTGCGGTCGGCGGAACCGGCGCTGCGGGACGGTAGGCGGGCCGGAAGCCTTCCGGATTCGTCGTGCTGCGATAGGGCTCCGGATTCGGCGCTGTGGGTGCGCTGCCGCTTTCCAGTTTGCGCAGGATCTGCTGATTCGTCTGACGGTTGATCTCCGTGTCGTCGATCAGCTGACCGAAGCCGTACATGAAGAACGAACCGATCCAAGATACCAGGAACGAGATCGCCGAGCCGAAAATGATCACGCCGAAACCGGCAAGAAAATACATGCTGTAATAGCGTGCTCCACGGATACAGAGCATTATTCCAAGAATCATTGAAGCAATGACGCCGGAAACCAACGTGATCCAAAAGAGAACAAGCGCTAAGGTTTTGATTTTACGTCCGATATTTCTGAACATACCTGATTCTCCCCCCCTTATTTATATACAGATATTATACGACGCGGCCGTTTGACTGTCAATCGGAACGTGTCGAATACGCAAAAAGGCCGCAAAAAGCGGTCTTTCAGATCCTGTATTCTTATTTGACGACCTTGGTGCCGCTCTCGCCGCGCAGCGCCGCCGCCGCGTTTTCGAGCGACGCGATGATCGCTTGCTCGGCTTCGGCGCAGGTCATGCGCTCCAGCGAGGTCTGGTTCGGCTTGCCCCAGTTGATCGCAACGCGATCGACCGCGGTGAGGATGACGAGCGCATCCGCCTTGACGAGCTCGGCAAGCTTTGCGGACGCGAAGTCCTTGTCGATGACGGCGGGAACGCCCAGAAGCTTTCCGTCCTTTTCGATGACCGGAATGCCGCCGCCGCCCACGGTGATGACGACGTGTCCCGCGTCGATCAGCGTGTTGACCATGTCCTTTTCCACGACGTCGACGGGCTTCGGGCTCGGCACGACCTGACGATAGCCGCGACCCGCGTCCTCGATCATCGTATAGCCCTTCTCCGCAGCGATCCGATCCGCTTCCTCCTTGGAATAGAACGCGCCGATCGGCTTGGTCGGGTGCGAAAACGCCGGGTCGTTTTCGTCGACGAGCACCTGCGTGACGACGGTCGCGACGGACTTTTTGATGCCGCGCGCCTTCAGTTCGTTCTGAATGCTGTTCTGCAGATGGTAGCCGATATAGCCCTGGCTCATCGCGCCGCACTCCGGGAACGGCATATCCGACTTGATCGCCTTCGCCGCAGCCGCGGTAGACATGGCGAGGTTGATCATACCGACCTGCGGACCGTTGCCGTGCGCGATGACGACCTGATTGCCCGCCTCGATGAGGTCGACGATGGGCTTTGCGGTCTCGGTGACAAGACGGAGCTGTTCATAGGGCGTGTTGCCCAGCGCGTTGCCGCCGAGCGCGATGACGAGTTTCTTCATAATTCTATCCTCCTGACGTGCGCTGCACGTAATGTACCGCATTCATTATAGAATCCCGCCCGCGCCTTGTCAACCGAGCGCAAGGAATATATCGTTGCCCATGCGTCGAAGACGCAGTTCACAGATCCGCGAAAAGCTGGCGCTTTTCTGCGAGTGCTCCTCATCCGCCGCAAGCGGTCCCCCTTCCCCATATCAAGGGGAAGGCTTTTGGCACGCGACATTCTTGCCAACGGACCGTAGGGGACGCCGACCCCGGCGTCCCGCAAAGTATCGCAACAGCGGAACGGGAAGATACGATCTTCCCCTACGGGTATGCGATATCAATCCCTGCGGGATTCGCGATATGCCTTGCGGCGCAGGATTGCGTCACGGGTAGTTGCAAAATGTGCGCGGATACGGTACAATAGCGAATATGGAACAGTTTTGGACATCTTTCAATATCGTCATGCCGCTGGTGCTCTTAATGGCAACCGGCATGCTCATTCGTAAAGTCGGGCTTGTCTCCGAGGACGCGTTCCGCGTCATCAACCGCATCGTGTTCTACATCGGCATTCCGACGCTCGTGTTTCACGCCGTCGTCACCGACACAACGACCGCGCGGTGGCAGTACGCGCTGTGGGTCGCGGGAAGCGTGCTTGTCGCCTTTTTACTCTCTTTGCTGCTTGCCCGCGTGCTGACAAAGGATCCCGCAAAACGCGGCACGCTCGCGCAGGCGGCGTACCGCAGTAACGACGGCATCTTCGGACTTGCGGTCGCGACGGCGCTTCTGGGCGAGGGCAACACCGGCACGATGGCGTTCACGCTCGTCATCTCCGCAACGCTGTTCGGCGTCACCGGCGTGCTCTGCTATGAGCTGAACCGCGGCGGCAGGGTCAAAATCGGCAGAGTGCTGCTGAACACGATCAAAAACCCGATCATCATCGGCGGCGTGCTGGCGCTGATCGTTCGGGTTTCCGGGCTGCAGCTTCCGCATGTTATTCTGAAGCCGATCGAGTATTTTAAGAGCATGTGTACGCCTTTGGGCTTCCTCGTGCTCGGCGGTCTGCTGTCGTTCAAATCGCTCAAAGAGGACTGGAAGCTCGTCACCGCCGTCAGCGCAGTCAAGCTGATCGTATTCCCTGTTGTGTTCTGCTCGCTTGCGTACTTCGTCGGCGGCTTACGAGGCGCCGAGCTTGCCTCGATCTTCATCGTTTTTTCCGCGCCGACCGCCATGTCCTGCATGCCGATGGCTTCTGAACTCGGCGGCGACGTGAAGCTTTCCGGCGAGCTGATCGCGGTCACGACCGTGCTCTCGCTTTTGACCGTATTTCTGTATCTCACATTCTTCGGAGGGATCCTTGCATGACCGAACGGCTTTATCTTCTTGACAGCATGATGTCCGCGTTCGACGCGGTGGTGACCGCCTGCGAACCCCATAAAGGCGGGTATCTCCTCGAGCTCGATCAAAGCGCGTTCTTCCCGAACAAGGGCGGACAGCCCTGCGACGTCGGCACGGTCGGCGATGCGGTGATCTCGGACGTGAACGAGCAGGGCGAGCGGCTTTGGCACCTTGCGGACCGCGCGATCCGGCCCGGCACAGCGGTGCATTGCGCGCTCGACTTTGCGCGCCGGTTCGACATCATGCAGCAGCACACCGGCGAGCATCTTCTGTCGTACTGCGCGTGGCACCTTTTCGGCGCGCAGAACGTCGGCTTCCACTGCGCATTGAGCTATGCGACGCTCGACCTCGATAAGCCGGTCAGCCACGAGGGGATCACGGAGATCGAAAACCTCGCAAACCGCCTCGCCGCCGAAAACGCCGCGGTGACGGCGAAGATCTACGCGACCGAGGAGGATCTCAAGGGCATTCCGCTCAGAAAGCATGCGGAGGGGCTTGAAGCGCCGATCCGCATCGTCACGATCGAGGGCAGCGACGCGTGCACCTGCTGCGCGCCGCACGTCCGTCGCACCGGCGAGATCGGACAGCTGAAGATCGTCGAGGCGATCCCCTATAAGGGCGGCATGCGCTGCACGTTCCTTTGCGGCATGCGCGCACTTTCCCACGCGCAGCGGATGCAGGACACGGTCACGTCGATCGCGCTGAGGTTCTCGACCGCGCGCGAGCAGGCGGAGGCGGCGGTGCAAAAGCAGGCGGAGGAGCTTTCCAATGCAAAGCGCGAGCTGCGGCAGGCGTACGCCGCGCTGGACGAATACCTTGCAAGCGCGCTCAAAGCCGAGGCGGAGGACGTGAAAGGAACGAAGCTGATCGTCAGGATCCTGGACGGCGTCGACGCAAAGCGGCTCCGTAACCTTGCGGGCGCAACGATGACGGACAAAGCGCTCTCCGTACTGTTCTCGGACACGGGCGAACGCGTGTCGTACCTGTTGGCCTCGAACGGGATCAAAACCGACATGGGGCTTCTGATCGCGGCGGTCAACACGGCGCTTTCCGGGAACGGCGGCGGACGCGGCACGCTTGCGCAGGGCAGCGCGAAAAAGCCGCAGGGGCTTTCGGAAACGGTCGAAGGGCTTCGGACCTACTTCAGAAACGTTCTGCTGCACGGCTGAACCGTGTTCACAGATTGGTCACATTATCCACGATCCTTTTCC
>CADAPG010000040.1 GCA_902789675.1 uncultured Eubacteriales bacterium | reverse complement strand
GCGTATTCCTCGGCGGTCTTGAGCCCGAGGCTCGGAACCGTGGCGACGACGACGTCGCATTTATACGCGCTGCCGATCTCCTTGAGCCGCTTCGAAAGCGATTCCGCTTCGCTGTCGGTCAGAAGATTCGCGCGGTCGATCACCGTCGGCTTGCCGCTGTCGGTCCGCGCGATATTCGCGGGCACGTCGGCGAGGCTCCAGCTGTCCCCGGAAGCGGCGGGAACCGTCGCGCCGCTTGCAAAATACGCCTCGAGCGCATCATCGGCGGCGTTGAAGTACGCGAGCAGCTTGCGTTCCGGATCGCCCTTCACGGAGCGGTACGCTTCCATGATCGGACCATCGCAGACGGCGTCGGAAAGCGCAGCCTCGGCAATGGGACCGATCTGCAGGAAATACCGGTAGTCGGAGCTGAAGCCGAGCACGAGCGCGTTCTCTTCGACCACGTGCTCCTTTGCAAAGGACATGATGAAGGACGATAGATCCTCCACGTCGCCGTAGTAGAAATAGTAGATGCCGACGCCGCGGTTTGCCGCGATCTCGACGGCGCGGTCGTTGATCGTCCTGATCTCGTCCGCCGTCAGAAGGCCTTCGTCCACATAGACGTACTGCCCGTTGTCCGCCTGTGCCGAAAGCACGGGAACAAGCAGCAGAAATGCGATCAGAAGAATGGATAGAATGCGTTTCACAGGCAGCCACCTCCGCATCCGAGAAAATGTCCGAGCACAACGGCGCCGCCCAGAAGCAGGGCGAACAGACCGCCGTACAGCAGCCAGTATTTCCAGTATTGTTTTTTGGAAAGCGGCAGATCGCCGACGAGCTTGCCGGTCTGTCCGTTCATCGCAAAGGTATAGAGCTTGCCGTTCCACCGGACATGCAGCAGCCACACGGGCAGCAGCGCGTACTCGCGGAAGTTGTTGCGCTCCGAAAGCGTGGTGGACTGCATCGCGACCGAGCTGAATCCCGCGGTCGTCTGCACAAGCCGATCGGAGACCGTCTTGCGGAACCGCGCCTTTGCGCGTTCCACGCTGATGTCCGCTTCGACGTCGTACCGGTCGGAGAAATAGCCGGAAAGGTACGCGGTCTGGAAATCGACCGCTTCGCCGAAGTTGAACGGCTCCAGGGAGTCCATCAGCGCGTCGTCCATCTTCTCCGATCCGTCGACCGGAAGACGGTTAAAGCGCGCGTCCGCGGCGCGCAGCAGCGCGTAGCGGGACGTTTCGACGTAATCGTAAGCGCCGTCGGTCCATGCGCGGGACTTGCTGCCGTTATAGCGCACGCTTGCGGAGACGTCGGTCGAGAACAGCCAGAAGGGAACGTAAAGCCCCTTGATCTCCTCGATGTTCGATTCCGAGCGGAACTCCTTCGGCAGCAGCTTCTTACCGAACAGATGCTTGCGGAACGCCTCCTGCGCCGCTTTGCGGTCCAGCTTGAAGGGCAGCACCAGGTCCGGCTTCCAGTCGCCGGTGAACTGCCGCTTCATGATGACGGTGTTGTCGCAGAACGGACACCGCGCGGAGGCAAGCGTATCGTCGCCGAGCACCTCGCCGCCGCAGGCGGCGCAGGTATAGATGTTCAGCCCGGAGACTTCGTCCTTCTCCCAGCGGTCCGTGTCCTTCGACCAGGAATCGCTCGTTTCGTTCTTGGCGTCTTCTTTCAGAAAGCTGTCGTAATCGATCAGCGACTGCGGTGAAAACGACGAATCGCAGTACGGGCATACCACCTGCTGCGAACCGCTGTCAAACTGCAGGGAAGCGCCGCACGCGGGACACCGGTATTCCAATAATTGCTGTGGCATTATCAGATACTCCTTTGATCGGGATGGGAAAAAGGGTGCGGATTCACTCCGCACCCCATGGATCCGGGTATTATTTTACGAGATCCTTCTCTTCGAAGCGGTTGCCGCACTCGGGGCAGAACTTCGGCGGATTTGCGGGATCTTCGGGCGTGAAGCCGCATCTCGAGCAGCGATAGTTCGCAGCTTCGGGCTTCTTCTTGCCGCACTGCGTGCAGAATTTGCCGTTGTTCACGGCGCCGCAGGAGCAGGTCCAGCTTCCGGCGGGCGCGGGCTTCTTGGTGCCGCATTCGGTGCAGAAATTGCCGGTCGCGGTCGCGCCGCACTGCGGGCACTTCCAGGCGTTCGCCGCCGTCTGCTGCGCTTCCTTCTGCTGCTGACCCATCTGGAACAGGGCTGCGGTGTTGCTGCCCATCTGTCCGCCTGCCTGACCGACCATGCCCATGCCCATGAAGCCCGTCATTGCGCCGTTCGTGTTGCCGGCTGCGGTCTTCATCGCTTCCGCGGTCGCCTGCGTCATCGTCGCCGCCGCCATCGTGGGATCGCGGTTGATCGCTGCGCGCTGCGCCGCCTTGATCATCTCGGCGTCCTCTTCGGTTAGCGTGATCGGGTTCATCGCGATGGAGACGACCTCAAGGCCTCTCTTCTCGCCCCAGAGCTTAGAAAGCTCAATGTTCATCGCCTCGCAGAGCTCGGTGGTGTGCGCCGGGACCTGGTTCGGACGGACTTCGAGGTCGGAGATCTTCGCCATTGCGGGCTGCAGGGCGTTGACGAACTCGGTCTTCAGCTGGCTGTCGATCTCGCTGCGGAGGAAGTCCTGGGAAACGTTGCCGCAAACTTCCGTGTAGAACAGGATCGGGTCGACCATCTTGTAGGAATAGACGCCGTTGCAGCGCAGAGATACGTCGATGTCGAGGTTGATGTTGCGGTCCACCACGCGGAACATGATCGGGTTCGGCGTGCCGAACTTGTTGTCCATGATCTCTTTGGTGTTGAAGTAGTAGACGCGCTGATCCTTGCCCGTGTCGCCGCCGAAGGTGAAACGGCGTCCGAGCGTCTTGAAGGAGTTCAGGATGCTCTGACCGAGGCTGCCCGCAAAGATGCTCGGCTCGGTGGAGGTGTCGTAAATGAATTCACCGGGCTCCGCGCAGACCTCAACGACCTTGCCCTGTTCGACGATGATCATGCACTGACCGTCGGCGACCGCGATGACGGAGCCGTTCGAGATGATGTTGTCGCTTGCCTTCGTGTTGGAGGAGCGGGGGCCCACTCTCTTCTGCCCCTTGGTTACCAGAACGTCCTTAGAAAGCGCTTCGCAATAGAAAAACTCTTTCCACTGATCGGCAAGAACGCCGCCCAAAGCGCCGATACCGGCTTTGATAAGTCCCATAGTAGTTCTCCTTTCAATTTGTGAATGTCAATTTCTGACTGCTATCGAAAAAGGTTGAAACCCTTGATCGCCTATTCTTTGCGCGCCGCCGCGTACGGATCGCGGATCTTTTTGGAATACGGATTCTTGTTCTCCGGCACGGGGATGCGGTGCGCGCTGCCGTACCGCGCAAAGATCACGAGCAGCGTGCGCAGCAGAATGAGCAGGAGCCACGCGCCGAGCGCGACCCAGAACCATACGATCGGAAGCCCGACGATGAAATGGAGGGCAAGGAGGATCCACGCGGGCGCAGACCAAAGGAAATACAGCAGCGCATGCCACAGAAGGCACAGCAAAAAGCCGCCGCGGTCCTTCTTTTCCATGTCCGTCGCCTCCCTGCATATCATTCCATTTATATTATAGCGGATTCATATATAAATTGCAAACGTTATTTTGTTTTGCGTGGTTTTATGCTATACTGGATCTGAAAGGGAGGTGGAACCATGCTCGACACAAAGCTTTCGTCCTATCTGAACGGGATACTGGACCTTGCCAGCGCGCTTTCGGAGTGGATCGGATATTCGAACGCCGGCGTCTCCGCCTATACAAAGGACGGCTGGGAGGAGGCGTTCCGCCGCCACTATCACATCAAAAGCTTAACGCCGGTCCCTGTTGAGGAGACCATGTATCAGACGCTTGTGCAGTGGCTCGGAAGCACCTCGTTCGGGCTCACAAAGCACGTGACCGACTGCATCACGCACAAGCTCGGCGAGCCGCTTGCCGTCTACCGCGCACAGGAGGAACAGGCGCTGATCGACCGGCTCTCGTGCTGCAACGGACACATCGGCGCATATTATTTCACCGAGGACGTGTTCTTCGTCGCCTTCGAGACCCACGTTCTCGCGTTTCTTATGGGCAACTGGGAATGAACGGGCAAATCAAAACACCGCCGTAAACTTGCGGCGGTGTTTTTGTCTGTTTCGAAGATTGCGAAGGCAGGCTCAATCCTGCACCGGGAACCGCGCAATGAGCCGGACGACAAACCGCAGGATCATCGCGGCGTCTTCCGTGTTCAGCGTATCGGTCCCGTCGACCTTTGCGTTTTTCATGCCCTGGTCGGAAAGCGTGTCCAATCCGGTCAGAGCGCGCAGGATCAGCGCCGCGTCTGCGGCAGTTACGCTGCCGTCGCAGTTCGCGTCGCCGTACAGCGTTTCCGCGGTGACGATGTACGGATGCAGATCCGCGCCGACGGTACGCTTTTCCGAATGATAGCTGCCCGCGGAAACGGAATCCGACTTGATCGGCTCGGTAAACGCGAATTCGATCTTTGCGCCGTCCGCAAGTCCGTTCGCGACCTCAAACCACAGCGTCAGGATCGGCGTCGCGCCGTCGAGCAGGATGCCGTTTGTCGAGATGAACGCATACTGGATGAGCCCGGGATCGTTCGCGTTGACCACGCACATGTTTCCGCTCCCGGACAGGGTTTTGTTCTTTACGTGCGTGATCTGTTCCGGATCGTACGCGAGCTTAAACGAGATCGACGACAGCAGACGTTCGT
Organism: uncultured Eubacteriales bacterium; assembly: GCA_902789675.1. Taxonomy (GTDB): domain Bacteria; phylum Bacillota; class Clostridia; order Christensenellales; family CAG-138; genus UBA3792. Next base: position 11,866 of record CADAPG010000040.1, on the reverse strand, counting down.
TCGTCACGCCCTCGAGGAACAGGTCCACGCGCAGGCACTCCGCGTCGTTGACCGTTTCCAGATGGTCCTTGACATAGCCGCCGTCGATGCGGATCACGTAATCGGGATCGGTCGGCTGTTCAAAGATGGCGGCGGGGGTCTCGGCGACCGCCGCGGGGACGAGCGCAAGCGTCAGCAGCAGCGCAAGAAATACGGGCAGAATTCGTTTATTCATGGATGCTCCTTTCCGTTAAACACGTCTTCGGGTCAGTTGAGGTATTCGTCCGCCGCGTTCGAATATGCCCAAAGCGCGCACGCGGCGTTTTCGGCGGCGGCGGTCGCATAGGCGTCGAACAGGATATTCGCGTAGGAAAGCGCGGAGACCGTCACGGTCGCGCTGCTGTTTTCCGTCGTGATCGAAACCGTGTACGTGCGGCTCAGCATATGCGCGCCGAGGTTGGGGATCTCAAGCAGCAGACGCCCGTTCGGCAGCTGCGTCGCTTCGGCGTCGACGCCGTCCACCTTGAATGTGACCGGACCCGTATAGCCGTCGCCGCGGCTTACAAACAGGCGGATCGTCGTTTCGCTGTCCAGAACGAGGGAGAAATTGAACGCTCCGATCTCCGAACCGGTCGCTTCGATCGAGATCGCGCTGCCTGCGACGGCGCTGCGGATCGCGGCGACGTCATAGCTCGTCGTATAGAACCTGTCCATCCCGGCGTAGTCCGTGCCGATCGTCCAGTGGTTCTGCGCCGCAAGAAACGGCTGTACATAATGCCCGTAATCTGCGACCGACTTGACAAGGTTCTGTATTTTTGCATCGAACGCGTTCGGATTCTCGGCAAGCACGGCATCGAAGGCGGTGAAGTAATCCTTGACCGCGTATGTCTTCCCGATCGTCAGCCCGTCGCCGTAGTGGAACGTCGCCGTGATCGTGTCCGCCATCTGGATCGAACCGACGTAACAGGTGAAGCCGAAATACTGTCCGTTTTGGCTCTTATCGTTCAGATCGTAATCGTCGCGTTCGGTGATCGTTCCCTTGCCGGTGATGGCAAACGTCATATAGCTTTCCGCATAGTCCACGCCGTCGATCTCCGGCAGATCCAGATAGAACTTGACGCCGATCTTGCCGTCGAGCAGCAGCGACTGCTTCATGAACGCGGGCGTCGCGGGTTCGGGCGGCGCGACCTCCGTGCGCTTGTAGAGGGAGACCGCCTTCTGGGAGGTATAGGTGGCTGACTTGAAGAAGCGGAAGCGCGTCTGTCCGGACTGTGTATTGAACCTGAGATACGCGCCTGCGGAGCCGACGATGTTCGCGTCGGTCCCGGAAAGCGACAGCGTGATCGGAAGCGCGGTATCGCTGCTCGTCAGACCGTTTCCGCTGTTGCTTGCCCAGCCGATATACTTGCCGCTTGCCGCCTTGATCGCATAGCCGCTGCCGTTCGGTTCGACCGTGAAATAGAAATCGTTTTCGTCCGCGCTGACCGTGATCGTCTTATCGGACAGGGTGACCGTCTTGTAATTGCTCGTCGTGTCAAGCGACGTCAGCGAGCCGTCCATGGCGTAGGGTCCCGCGTTGCAGACGATCAGATAGTCGCCCGACCAGTCTGCGGGCGCGGTCTCGACGAGCACGTATTCCGCGTCGGAGGAAAGCGCCTGCCACTGCGCGGTGAAGGTGCAGTCGCCGTTGACCGTGACGGTCGCGTTCGGCTGATAGACCGCGTTGTCAAGCGACCACTTCCAGCCCGCAAACCGCTGTCCGCCCGGCGCGGTAAAGCCGCAGGCGGGCAGCGTGAAGTCTTCGCCCGCATAGACCTGCTGCGACGCCATCGTGCCCGTGCCGCCGTTCGCGGCAAACGAGACGGTACAAGCGGTCTTTGCCGCAAAGTTGACCGTAACGGTGCAGTCCGCGGTGAGATTGCTCACCGTAAAGGTGTTGCCGCTTTGCGTGAGCGTTGCCGCGCCCGCGGGGGAGACGGTCGCGCTTTCCGCGTAATAGCCGGTGTTCGGCGTCGCGGTGACCGTGCGGCCCGAAAGCGAAACGCTGCCCCACGCGGCGTTGTTCGCAACGGCGGTGATCGTATACGACGTGGTGTTCATCGCCTCGCCGCTCGGAGTCTGATAGTCCGAAGGCGGGGTGAGACCGAAGAGCAGCCATGCGTATTCCGGGTAGTCGATGAACACGTTGCGGTTGCCCTGCACGTTTTCGCACTGGTCGTTCCGGGACATCTCCCAGGTGTCGACCGGGTCGAGCTCCATCCACTCGAGCAGCGTGTCGAGCGATTCGATGACCTTCAGTCCGTTGTTGGCGTCGTCGCCGGATCCGATCGTCGGGTTCGGATCGTTTTCATAGAGGTTCGGCTCCTGCCAGCGGCACCAGACGTAGAGCAGGATGCGCGCGACGTCGCCCTTGATGTTGTCCCGCACCTCGACGATATCGGCGTCCGTGTTGTACCACAGGACGGTCCCGCCGTTCAGCGCCTTGGTCTTGTAGGTGCTGTAGACGCCCATCACGTTGCCCATCGTCATGTTGCCGCGGGTCGAGTTGATATCCGCGTTCGTCGGGCGCAGATGGTGCAGGTCGCTGCCGGCATTGGTCTCTTTGAAGCTGCCGCGGGATTTCGGCCAGACGTGCTCGCGGTTGAAGTTTCCGGAGATCTCGTCCGAGTAGAACAGGACGGGATTATTGGAGCCGTTGTTCGCGTCGGTCTTTGGCCAGTAGTTTGTCAGCGAGTTGTAGCTGACCGTTTTCGTCATGGTGGTGCGCATCAGCGTACTGAGCCGACTGAACATCGCGCTGTTCATCGGATCGCTTGACGAGCCCGAAAGCGCGCTCACGGCGTCATAGGTGTAATTGCCGGTATAGTACGCCTGCGACTGGCTCGAAAGCGCGGTGCAGACCTCGTGGCGCGTGCCGGAGTTGCTGACGAGCGTGCCGGTCTTCGCCTCCGCCGCGGGCAGCAGCGAAAGCGAGAGCGCCAAAACAAGGACAAAGGAAAGGAACCGTTTTGTAAGCCGCATGAAAATCCCCCTTTGCGCAGCGGATGCGCATATCAATCCAGTATAAAATCAGTATACACGAAACCGACGGAATGCACAAGCAAAAAATCCGGGAAAATGCGGGACGAAAAACGCGGCTGCGCAATGCGCTGCGGCGGCGCGCAGACAAAAAACACCAAAAAACCCTGCAAAATCCGCAAAAAAAGGCTTGCAATCGGGAAACGACCTGTGTATAATAGGCAAGGTATCACGCACTCCCGCGGATCCGGCGTCTCGTGCCCTCTGGGTTAACGCCTGTGTTTGAAACGGGAGGAGGACAAACTGAAAACGAGGAGGTTTATTTATCATGTCCGTGATCTCAATGAAACAACTTTTGGAAGCAGGCGTCCATTTCGGACACCAGACCCGTCGCTGGAACCCGAAGATGAAGCAGTACATCTTCACCGAGCGCAACGGTATCTACATCATCGACCTGCAGATGACCGTCAAGAAAATCGAAGAAGCGTATTACTTCATTCGTGACCTCGCGGCACAGGACAAGACGATCCTGTTCGTCGGCACCAAGAAGCAGGCGCAGGAGAGCATCGAGCAGGAAGCAAAGCGCTGCGAAATGTTCTACGTCAACCAGCGTTGGCTCGGCGGCATGCTGACCAACTGGAAGACCATCCAGACCCGCATCGCGCGTCTCAAGAAGATCGACCAGATGGAAGCGAACGGCGATTTCGATCTGCTCCCCAAGAAGGAAGTCATCGGTCTTCTGAACGAGCGTGAAAAGCTCGAGAAGAACCTCGGCGGCATCAAGGAAATGAAGAAGCTCCCGGCAGCGCTGTTCGTTGTCGACCCGCGCAAGGAGCACATCGCGATCGCAGAGGCGCGCAGCCTCGGTATTCCGATCGTCGCGATCATCGACACCAACTGCGACCCGGACGAGGTCGATTATCCGATCCCCGGCAACGACGACGCAATCCGTGCGGTCAAGCTGATCGCTGCGAAGATGGCGGACGCCGTGCTCGAAGGCAAGCAGGGCGAGCAGATGACCGACGCGGCGGTTGACGCGACGGAAGAAGAAACCGAAGAAGAAGCATAATCGGGAGGTACTACCATGAACTTTACCGCAAAAGACGTACAGGGACTGCGTGAGCGCACCGGCGCCGGCATGATGGACTGCAAGAAGGCGCTCGTGGAAACGAACGGCGACGTCGAAAAGGCGATCGACTTCCTGCGTGAGAAGGGCCTTGCGAAGGCCGCGAAGAAGGAAGGCCGCATTGCGGCGGAAGGTCTTGTTGCCGATTACCGTGAGGGCAATGTTGCCGCTCTGGTCGAGGTCAACTGCGAGACCGACTTTGTTGCGAAGACCGACCGGTTCAAGGATTTCGTCAAGATGATCGCAAAGCAGGTCGTGGAAGCGAACCCCGCGGATCTCGACGCGCTGATGGCGAGCGAGATCGACGGTCAGACCGTGCAGGCGCTGCAGACCGCAGCGGTTGCGGAGATCGGTGAGAAGATCACGATCCGCCGCTTCGTCCGCATGGAAGGCGCAGTCGACACGTACATCCACCTCGGCGGCAGCCGCGGCGTTCTCGTGCAGTTTGCAGAGCCGAGCGATCCCGAAGCCATGCACGACGTGGCGCTGCAGATCGCGGCGGCGTCCCCCGTTTGCGTAGGCCGTGCGGATCTTCCGCAGGAGTTCATCGACCGTGAGCGCGCCGTACAGCTGGCGACCGCAAAGGAAGAGAACGCAAACGCCGCAAAGCCGAAGCCCGACGCAATCATCGAGAAGATGGTCGACGGCCGTATGCAGAAGTACTATAAGGAAGTCTGCCTCGAGGAACAGCAGTTCGTCAAGAACCCGGACATCACGATCAAGGATATGCTGAAAGCAAAGAACGCAAGCAAGGTCCTGGCATTTGTCCGCTACGAGAAGGGCGAGGGCATCGAAAAGCGCAAGGACAACTTCGCGGAAGAGATCGCGAACATGACCAAATAAGTTCCCGAACACGAAAAACACCGGATCGCGATCCGGTGTTTTTTTATGATTATTCATTGTATACGGGAAACAGCCGGTCGCCCGAAACGCCGCGCAAGAAAAGATTTTTGTTTTTTCGATTGCTTTTCTCTGTTGTATGTATTATAATTATAATCGTATAGATATAAAGGACCGGGTCGATTCCGGAAGAAACGACGGGGAACGGATGCGTCATGCGGATGTTCCGATATCGAAAAAGTGAGGAATAAGGTGGAATGAATTCAAAAACGGCTTTCTACATTCTGAAACGGATCCTTCTTGCAATCCTGACCGTCTGGATCGTGATCACGGTGACGTTTTTCGTCATGCATGCGGTTCCCGGCGGTCCTTTTTTAAGCGAGAAAGCGATCTCCGCATCCGCACAGGCGGCCCTGGAAGCGAAGTACGGCCTGGATAAACCGCTCCTCGTTCAGTACGGCACGTACCTCAAGGACATCGTAACGAAGTTCGATTTCGGTCCGTCGCTGAAGCAGAGAGGCCGTATGGTCATCGACATCATTGCAGACGGCATGAAGACCTCCGTGAAGCTCGGCGTCATCGCCGCGGCGATCGCCGGCGTTTTCGGCATCGTTCTCGGCGCGGTCGCGGCGCTGCGCAGAAACAAGCTGATCGACAAGATCATCATGGTCATCACCACGGCGTTCGTATCCATGCCGTCGTTCATCATGGGGTCGCTGCTGCTCGTATTATTTGCGATCACGCTGGGGATCCTCCCGGCGAACGGCGCGGCGCGCGGCGGTCTTGTTCTGCCGATCATCACGCTGTCGCTGTACCCGATGGCGTATATCACGCGGCTGACGCGTTCCTCCATGCTGGACGTGCTCGGTCAGGACTATATCCGCACCGCAAGGGCAAAGGGCGTTTCGAGCATGAAGATCATCTTCGGGCACGCGCTGAAAAACTCGCTGATCCCGGTCATCACGTATTTCGGACCGATGCTTGCATACATCGTTACCGGCTCTCTGGTTGTGGAAAAGATCTTTGCCGTACCCGGTATCGGACGCGCGTTTGTCAAGAGCATTACGGACCGCGATTACCCCATGGTCATGGGAACGACGATCGTCCTGGCGGTTCTGATTGTGGTGATGAACCTCGTCAGCGACATCCTGTACAAGATCGTCGACCCGCGGATCAATCTGGAGTAAGGGAGGGGCGGACATGAAAGACTTCAAGGATATCCGGAAAGCGTTTTCCATGCATGTGGATCTCGACGATTTCATTCCTGCCACCGACGAAGAAAAGGCGTACATGGTCCAGATGCGTCCGTCTTCGACATTCTTCCGCGACGGCGTCAAGCGCCTCCTGAAAAACAAGGTCGCTACGGTCAGCCTGATTATCATCATCATCATTACGCTGTCCTCGCTGCTGATCCCGCTGTTCTGGCCGTACGGGTTCGGCGAGCAGCTCGGCATTCAGCCCGGCAAACCGGTCGACAGCTCCTACGGCAACCTGAAGCCGTTTGAATACGGAAAAACCGAACAGGAACGGATCGCCGCCGGGGAAAAGGTCTTCCCGCACATCTTCGGAACGGATGAACGCGGACGCGACTACTTCATCCGTGTCGTCTACGGGACCCGCATTTCGCTCGCCGTCGGTTTCTTCGCCAGCATCATCGTTCTGATCATCGGCATGACGATCGGCTCCGTCGCGGGCTACTGCGGCGGCGCCGTCGACCTTGTGATTATGCGCATCGTCGATATCATCTATTCGCTGCCGGATATGCTGATGGTCATCCTGCTCGCGTCGGTCCTCAAAAAGACGCTGGGCAGCGCGCTGGAAGGAACGGCGCTCGAAAAGATCGGCACAAACATCATCAGCCTGTTCATCGTGTTCGGCGTGCTGTACTGGGTCAGCATGTCCCGTCTGATCCGCGGACAGATCCTTTCGCTCAGAGAGCAGGAATACGTCCTCGCTTCCCGCGCCGCGGGCGCAAAGGGCAGCTGGATCATCCGCAAGCACCTGCTGCCGAACAGCATCAGCGTGGTCATCATTTCCACCGCGCTGCAGATCCCGAACGCGATCTTCACGGAAAGCTTCCTGTCCTTCCTCGGTCTCGGCGTCAACGCGCCGATGCCGTCCCTGGGATCGCTTGCATCGGACGCGCTCAACGGGTTGTCGTCCTATCCGTACCGAATGATCATCCCGGCTGTGGTCATCTCGCTGATCGTTCTTTCGCTGAACCTGTTCGGCGACGGATTGAGAGACGCGTTCGACCCGAAGCTGCGGAATTGAGAAAGGGGGCGGAATCATGGAACAAGAACCGTTATTGAAAGTACGCGATCTGCACACCTCTTTCTTTACCCCTGCGGGTGAAGTCAAAGCCGTCAACGGCGTCTCCTTCAACCTCGACCGCGGCAAGGTCCTCGGCATCGTGGGAGAGAGCGGCTCCGGCAAATCCGTTACCGCTTATTCCATCATGCAGATCCTGGCGTCGACCGGAAAGATCGTTTCGGGCTCCATCAAGCTCGACGGACAGGAGCTGGTCGGCGCGGACGAATCCGTTATGAAGACCGTTCGCGGCAACAAGGTCTCGATCATCTTCCAGGATCCCATGACCTCGCTGAACCCGACCTATACGATCGGGCATCAGCTGATGGAGGCGATCCTGCTGCATACCGACCGCACCAAAGCGCAGGCGCGCGAACGCGCGATCGAGATGCTGCGGCTGGTCAACGTCAACGAACCGGAAAAACGCATCAAGCAGTATCCGTTCGAGTTCTCGGGCGGCATGCGGCAGCGCGTCATGATCGCAATGGCGCTCGCCTGCGAACCGGACATCCTGATCGCGGACGAACCGACCACCGCGCTGGACGTTACGATCCAGGCGCAGATCCTGGAGCTGATGAAATCGCTGCAGGAAGAGCTCGGCATGGCGATCATTATGATCACGCACGACCTCGGCGTCGTGGCGCAGATGTGCGACGAGGTCATCGTCATGTACGCAGGCTCGATCTGCGAGCAGGGCACCGCGGAGGAGATCTTCTACAATCCGAAGCACGAGTACACCAAAGGCCTGATGCGCTCGATCCCGACGGCGGACACCGCGGGAAGCAAGCTTCAGCCGATCACCGGAACGCCGATCGATCTTCTGAACATGCCGGAGGGCTGCCCGTTCGCGCCGCGCTGCAACAATGCGATGAAGATCTGCCTGCGGCAGCGCTGCGAGCGCATGCGCATCAACGACGAGCACTTTGCCGCCTGCTGGATGAACGTAAAGGAAGCCATTGAGAACGGCACGATCGTGCCGGACGGGAAAGGCGGTGAAGACGCATGAGCGAACACATCGAAAAGAACAACGACATTCTGGTTGACGTTCGCCATCTGAAGCAGTATTTCAACATCAACGTCGGCTGGCTGATGACCAAACCGCTGAAGGCGGTCGACGACGTATCGTTCTCCATTCGCCGCGGCGAAACGCTCGGTCTCGTCGGCGAATCCGGCTGCGGCAAAACGACGGTCGGTCGTTCGATCCTGCATCTGTATCAGCCCACCGCCGGCGAAGTGATCTTCAACGGTCGACCCATCAGAAACAAAGCGGACATCCGTGAACTCAGGAAAAAGGCGACGATGGTCTTCCAGGATCCGTATTCCTCGCTGAATCCGCGTATGACGGTCTCCGACATCATCGGCGAGCCGCTGGACGTGCACAAGGCATACAAGAGCAAAGCGGAACGCATGGAGCGCATTTTGGAGCTGATGGACCAGGTCGGTCTGAACAGCGAACACGCCTCCCGCTACGCGCACGAGTTCTCCGGCGGTCAGCGTCAGCGCATCGGCATCGCCCGCGCGCTTGCCTTAAAGCCCGAGTTCATCGTCTGCGACGAGCCGGTTTCCGCGCTGGACGTGTCCATTCAGGCGCAGGTCATCAATATGTTCGTCGAGCTGCAGGAGAAGATGGACCTGACGTACCTCTTCATCGCGCACGACATTCTGGTCGTCCGGCACATCAGCGACCGTATCGCGGTCATGTACCTCGGCAAGATGGTCGAGCTGGCGGACGCGGGGGAGATCTACGATCAGCCGCTGCATCCCTACACCCGTTCGCTCATGTCCGCGGTTCCGCAGCCGGATCCGATCGTTGCAAAGGCGAACAAGCGCATCGTGCTTTCCGGCGATATTCCGAGTCCGCTGAACGCGCCGTCCGGCTGTCCGTTCCGCACGCGCTGCCCGAACGCGGCGCCCTGCTGCGCGGAGAGCATGCCGGAATTCAAAGAAGTCAAGCCCGGCCACTTCGTTGCATGTCACCGGGTCAACGAACTCTAATCCGTTCATAATGTGCGGCAGAACCGCCGTACGTTTTGATAAAAAAAAGAAGGGAAGGAAATCAAATGAAGAAACTTATCGCACTGCTCCTGGTCTTGACGATGGCGGTTGCTCTGGTTGCCTGCGGCGGAAATAAAGAGGCTGCAGCGTCCAGCAGCATTGCTGTCTGTCTTGCCTCCGAGCCCGACACGCTCGACCCCGCACTGAACTCCGCAGTCGACGGCGCAACCCTGATCGCGCATCTGTTCTCCGGCCTTGCAAAGTGGGCGCAGGATGACAGCGGCAAACTGGTCATCGTTCCGGACGCAGCGAAGGAACTGGTGAAGGGCGTTGAGAATGCCGACGGTACCGTGACCTATACGTACACCCTGCGTGACGGTCTCAAGTGGTCCGACGGCAAGGACGTCACCGCGAAGGACTTTGAATTCGCATGGAAGCGCGCGGCATCCGAGGAACTCGGCGCTGACTACGGCTACATGTTCGAAGTCGTCGACGGTTACAACGAGGGCAATCTGAACGTCGAAGCGGTTGACGCAAAGACGCTCAAGGTCACCCTGTACAATCCCGTTGCATACTGGGATGAGCTTCTCGCGTTTCCGACCTATTTCCCGGTTCGCGAAGATGTTGTTGCAAACGAGAGCTGGGCGACCGATCCGTCGACCTACGTCTGCAACGGCGCATACACCATGACCGGTTGGGAGCACAACAGCGTCATCACCCTTGAGAAGAACAAGAACTATGTCGATGCGGACAAGATCCTCATGGGCAAGATCGAATTCTATCTCTCCGACGACGCGAACAACATGGTCGCCAACTTCAAGAACGGCACCTGGCAGCTGATCGACGACGTTCCCACCAACGAGATGGCAACGCTGAAGGCGGAGTACCCGGATGAGTACAAAGTCGCAGGTCAGATCGGTACCTACTATGTCTGCTGGAATATCAACGAGGACATCCTCCCCGCGGATTCCGGTCTCACCGGCGTCGAAGCGGAAATGGCGCGTGCGGAGATCCGCAATGCGATCAGCCTGCTGTTCGACCGCAACTACATCGTCAACGACATCGCACAGGGCGGTCAGGTCCCGGCATCGTCCTTCGTTGCCATGGGTATGACCAACCCGGACGGCACCGAGTTCTATAAGACCGCAGGCCACAACGACGGCTTCTTCGGCTTCTACAATGTCGATGCTTCCGCAGTTGAGAGCAACTACAACCAGGCGATCGAAGTGCTCAAGAAGTACTACACGTTCGACGAAGCTTCCGGCAAGTTCACGAACTTCCCGAGCATGACGTACCTGTACAACACCTCCGAAGGCCATAAGGCGATCGGCGAATACCTGCAGGCACAGCTCGCCACCATCGGCATCACGATGAACATGGAGAACCAGGAATGGGCAACGTTCCTCCAGACCCGTAAGAACGGCGATTACTCCATCGCGCGTAACGGCTGGGTCGCGGACTACAATGACCCGATCTGCTTCCTCGACATGTGGACCACGATCTCCGGCAACAACGACGTCCAGTTCGGCAAGGGCAACCACGTCGACGTAGCGTGCTACAACCTGGACCTCACCGACCTCGGCTACGACATCAAGGTCGAGAACGGCACCTGGGCGCAGACCTATGACGTCCTCATCAAGACGATCAAGAACTGCACCGACAACAACGTCCGTTATGAGCTCATGCACCGCGCAGAGGACCTCCTCATGTCCACCGGCTGCATCTGCCCGATCTACTACTACACCGACATCTACATGATCAGCAAGGACGTCCAGGGCTTCTTCTCGAACCCGCTGGGCTACAAGTACTTCATGTACTGCACCATCGGCTGAGCCGAAAAAACGTTCTGAACACGTAAATCGCACGAGCCGCTCTTTCATGGGCGGCTCGCGATTTTTATGAACAGCGGAACGGATGTCGAAACTTTTTTCCGAAAGGAGGGAACGTTTTGCCCTGCTTGTGCGTCTTACATTATGAGAATGATCATTCGGACAACGAGCCCATGGGGCAAAACACGGAGGATACCGATGGCAACGATACATGACGATGTGTTTGTCGAGGAGATCAGGAGCGTCAAAAAGAACGCGTTCGGCGTGGCGTTTCTGATCCTGAAAAACACAGCCGACTGCGAAGACGCAATGAGCGCGGCGATCGTAAAAGCCTACGAGCATCGCGGCACATTATTGAAGCGGGGCAGCTTTCGCGCGTGGTTTCTGCGCATCCTGCGAAACGAGGCGTACACCGTTCTGCGCGAGCGCCGCAAGACGATTGATTCAAACGAACTCTCCGAACCGACCCTTCTCTTCCCGGACGCCGCGGAGCGGCTCGATCTGCGCGCGGCGCTACTGAAGCTTCCCGAGGAGCAGCGAAACGCGCTGTATCTCAGGCAGGAGGGGTATTCTCCGGAGGAGATCGCAGCGGTCATGCACACCCCCGTCGGCACGGTCAAGTCGCGTGTCTCCCGCGCAAAGAACACGTTACGCAAGATCCTGGAGGAAAACGGTTATGAATAAAAAGAACATCCGCGTTTCGGATGCGATCCCCGAAATGCCTTTATCCTTTGACAGAACGGTGGAGCAGACGCTGCGCCGGGTCTGC
>CADAPG010000039.1 GCA_902789675.1 uncultured Eubacteriales bacterium | reverse complement strand
CGCATGGAAATCCAGCTGATCACGCCGATCGCGATGGAGCAGGGTCTCCGCTTCGCAATCCGTGAAGGCGGCCGTACGGTTGCTTCCGGCGTTGTTGCGTCGATCATTGAGTAATTAAACACCGACACAAAAGGAGCCGAGCTTCGGCTCCTTTTTGTTTTGCCGCCCTTGCGTCTGCCGGGCGGGAAATGCGGCTTGGGACTTGATTCGCGGGGCGGTTTCATGTACAATAAAAACCGATCAAACCGAAGGAGCGCCTGTATGTATCGAATTCTCAGCAAAACACCTCTGAACCCCACCGTGACGCAAATGGAGATCGAAGCGCCGCTCGTCGCGAACAAAGCGCTGCCCGGTCAGTTCATCATCCTGCGCGTCAACGAGGAGGGCGAACGCATTCCCCTGACCGTCGCGGGGGTCGATCCCGCGCGCGGCGCGGTCAAGATCATCTTCCAGATCGTCGGCGCGACGACGGAGCTTCTGAACCGCAGGAACGAGGGCGAGTACATTCAGGACTTTGTGGGTCCGCTGGGCGTTCCGACGCACACCGAAGGGATCAAAAAGGTCTGCATCGTGGGCGGCGGCGTGGGCTGCGCGATCGCCATGCCCGTGGCGCAGGCGTTCCATGAAAAAGGCGCGGAGGTCACCAGCATCATCGGTTTTCGCAGCAAGGATCTTCTGATCCTCGAGGACGAGTTCCGGGCGTGTTCCGACCGGCTGATCGTCATGACCGACGACGGAAGCTACGCGCGCCACGGCAACGTCACCGTTCCGCTGAAGGAAATGCTCGAGGCGGGCGAGACATTCGACCTGATCGTCACGATCGGTCCGCTCATCATGATGAAGTTCGTCACGCTCACCGCAAAGCCGTTCGGCGTGCCGGTCACGGTCTCGATGAATCCGATCATGATCGACGGCACGGGCATGTGCGGCGGCTGCCGCCTGACGCTTGTGCGCGACGGCAAGCGGATCACAAAGTTTGCCTGCGTGGACGGACCGGATTTCAACGGCTATGAGGTCGATTTCGACGAAGCCATGAGCCGCGGCAGAATGTATTTTGACTTTGAACGGCACGCGCACGAAGAGACCTGCAATCTCTTCAAGGACGCATAAGGAGGGACGCAAAATGGCTCTGAATCCGAAAAAGCATGAAATGCCGACGCAGGCGCCCGCAGTGCGCGCAAGGAACTTCAACGAGGTCGCTTTGGGCTATACCGCCGAAATCGCGGTCGAGGAAGCAAAGCGCTGCCTGAACTGCAAAAACCGTCCCTGTGTGACGGGCTGTCCCGTCAACGTCAACATCCCCGACTTTATCATGCGCATCAAGGCGGGCGACTTCGAAGGCGCGTATCGGATCATCAACGAAACCTCGTCCCTGCCCGCCGTCTGCGGCAGAGTCTGCCCGCAGGAAACGCAGTGCGAAAGCAAGTGCTCGATGGGCGTCAGGTTCGAGCCGGTCGGCATCGGCAGGCTCGAGCGCTTCGTCGCCGACTGGCATAACGCCAACGCGACGGAAAAGGCTGTTCCGCCCGCTCCGAACGGACACAGGGTCGCGATCGTGGGCTCCGGTCCGAGCGGTCTCACCTGCGCGGGCGATCTTGCAAAGAAGGGATACAAGGTCTCCGTCTTTGAAGCGCTGCACACCGCAGGCGGCGTGCTCGTCTACGGCATTCCGGAGTTCCGTCTGCCCAAGGCGATCGTCGCAAAGGAGGTCGAGACGCTGAAGGACCTCGGCGTGGACGTGCAGACGAACGTGGTCATCGGAAAGACGCTGACGGTCGACGAGCTGTTCGGAATGGGCTATGAAGCGGTCTTTATCGGCTCCGGCGCGGGACTGCCGAACTTTATGAACATCCCCGGCGAATCCCTGAAGGGCGTGTATTCCGCAAACGAGTTTCTGACGCGCTCGAACCTGATGAAGGCGTATCTCGACAAACCGGTCACGCCGATCATGAAGGGCGGTCACGTTGCGGTCGTCGGCGGCGGCAACGTCGCCATGGACGCGGCAAGAACGGCGCTGCGGCTCGGCGCGGAGCATGTGTATATCGTCTACCGCCGCTCGATGGACGAGCTTCCCGCAAGGCGCGAGGAGGTCGAGCACGCAATGGAGGAAGGCATTGACTTCCGGCTTCTCAATAATCCGGTCGAGATCCTCGGTTACAGCAATCCCGAGAATCCGCGCGATCCGAAAAACGGCTTTGTCACCGGCATGCGCTGCATCAAAATGGCGCTCGGCGAGCCGGACGCGAAGGGCAGACGCCGCCCCGTTCCGATCCCGGACAGCGAATTTACGCTCGACGTGGACACGGTGATCATGGCGATCGGCACGAGCCCGAACCCGCTCATCAAGGACACGACCGAAGGGCTTTCGGTCAATTCGCACGGCGGGATCATCGTGAACGAGAACGGACTGACCTCGCGCGAGAACGTCTGGGCGGGCGGCGACGCGGTCACCGGCGCGGCGACGGTCATCTCGGCAATGGGCGCAGGCAAGATCGCGGCAAAGGCGATCGACGAAGCGCTGTCCGCGAAGTAAAACAGAATATGACAGGACCGCACAGATTCGTGCGGTCTTTTCTCATATTATTCAGGAATATGACACAATTCTGTTGCATCCATGTGGTAAGATATGGATAAAGACGAGAGGAGAACGGTATGGAACAGACGCGCACGGCAAAGACGAACACAAGGAACACCTTCACGATCCTGCATGCGGCGGGGCTTCTTCTGATCCTGTGCACCGCGGCGGCGATCTGGTTCGGCATCCATCCGAAATACCGGTTCCTGTCCGTCGGCGTTCTTTTGCTCGGCGCGCTTGCGGCATGGAAACGGAATTGGATGTTCTGGATCGCGCTTGCCGCGGAAGCCTGCTTCATCATCTTCCTCTGGACGTTCCCGCAGAACGGGTACAAGATCGCGTCCCTGGCGCCGATTGCGATCGTCGTTATGATGCTGATCTTCCGGTTCTGCAAGAAACCGGTGAAGATCATTGCGTCGATCCTCATGGGTCTCTGCGCGCTTGCACTGCTGATCGTGGAGATCCCGATCGTGAAAGCCGCTGCGGATCGTTCGAAGCAGGATGCGCCGTACGTCGTTGTGCTCGGCGCGGCGGTTTACGGAACGGATCCATCGATCACGCTGCAGCACCGGCTGGAAGGCGCGGCGCGGTATCTGGACGCGAATCCGCAGGCAAAGGCGGTCGTCAGCGGCGGGCAGGGCGAAGGCGAGGACATCACCGAAGCCGAATGTATGCGCCGGTATCTCATTGAACACGGGATCACCGCCGACCGGATCCTTTTGGAGGACCGTTCGACCTCGACCAAGGAGAACCTTGCGTTCTCCAAGGCGGTCATCGAGGCGGACGGCGGGGACGCTTCCCGCATCGCGATTATCTCCAGCGCGTACCATCTCTACCGCGCAAAGCGGATGGCGTCGGCGCTCGGCATGGACGCGATCGGCGTCGCCGGCTCGGACGGCTACCCGATCTACATGTTCGGGATGTATCTTCGCGAAGCCGCCGCCGTGGCAAAGCTGTGGATCTTCGGCGCATGAAAACACGGGACTGCAAAGGCAGTCCTTTTTTGTTGCCCGAAACGCGCCGCCGTGCTATACTGGATCCATGATACGAAAGATCACAAGAGAAGAAGCCGCGGCGTTTTCGTTCTCGAACGACGCCGAGGCGATCACCTTCCATAAGATGCGGCAGCTTCTGACCGCGTCCGACGCGCTGTGCCTTTCCGACGGAAAAGATCTGCTGTTCGTGCGCGCGGGGCAGGGCTTTCCCGCTTGGATCTACACGCGCCGCGGCGTTTCGGACGAGCTTCTGAATGAGCTTGCCGCGTCGCTCTGCGTGCTCAAAGAGACGAAAAACCTTGCGGGCGTGATCGGAAGAAGCAGCCTCGTGCGGTATCTGGAGCTTGCAATGCCGTTTCCCACGAAGCGGCGTCTGCCGCTGACCGCGTACCTGATCGGCAAGACGGAGCGCTTCTTTGCGGAGGGCGAACGCGTCCCCGCAAGCGCACTCAATCCCGCCGTGTGCGGCGAGATCCTTGCTCAGCTCGGCGAACAGGCGCGCGAACCCCTCCCCGAGGCGGCGCGGCTTGCCGCAGGGACGGACTTCTGCAGCAGCCCGGACGCGTATGGTTGGTGCATAAATGGGATAACCGTCGCGCTGGTGCGGTTCCATGAGCGCAAGGACGGGCTTGCCTACATCGGCTCGGTGGTGACGGACGCAAACCACCGCGGGCATGGCTACGCCAAGGCGCTGGTCAGCTCGGTCTGCGCGGACGCGCACGAACGCGGCGAGCGGATCATGCTCTATGCGGACACGAGCTATGCGCCTTCCAACGCGCTCTACCGCTCGATCGGCTTTACCGAGGCGGGACGACTGATCGGGTTTGATTTTGTTTAAGCTATACCGAATTTGGTACACCCTTATGCAGAAAGAAGCCTGTCCCGAATTTGGGACAGGCTGTTTCTTTTATCCCTGCAAGCCGCGGGACTGGCGGTCCATATCCTCGACCACGATGTCGTAGATCTCGCCTAAGCTTGCGCAGTATTCGAGCACCTTCCACGGCTCGTTGGTGTGGAAGTGGATCTTGATCGTCTCCGGGCTGCCGACGGCTAAAAGGCAGTCGCCCTCCAGGTTGTTCAGAAAATAATCGCGGATCGCGTCCTCGTCGAGGTCCGTCCCGTCGATCAGCATCTGTGTGTCATACTTGAATTCCAGCATATACATTCTCCTTTTCTAATATCACGCGCCGATGGCGCAATTCGTGACAAAGTCAATTCGTGTTCGCGGAACAATTCATCCGCAAAAGCGGACGCTTTTTGCGTGTCCCCCTCATCCGCCTAACGGCACCTTCTCCCCGAGGAGAAGGCAAGAGGAGGGGCGCAAGTTTGCGCCAACGGACCGTAGGGGGATGGTGACGCGCGATCTGCCGCCGTAACAAAGTGGAAGCGGAGTGAAGAGCCGATCTCGGCGTCCCGCCGTGAAACGTACAAGCGGCAAAACAATCCTCCCGTCTGGCTTCGCCCGCCACCCTCCTTTACACAAGGAGGGCAAGTAATGCACCGACGGACCGTAGGGGACGCCGCCCCCGGCGTCCCGCTGCGCCGACCCCGGCGTCTCGCGCTTCACACGATGATCCCGGCCCGTTTGAGCTTTCGCAGGTTGTCGCGATAGACCGTGCCGCGCAGATAGGCAGCCAGAGCCTGTGCGCCGCCGGTTTCACAGGCGCGCACAGCTTCCGGCCAAAGCTCCTTTTCCTGAGCCGTCCAATGCTTTTCCTGTTTCTTCCATTCCTTGCACAAACGCTGCGTTTCGGCTTCGTCGCCGAGAAGCGCCGCCTCGATCCAAAGGCGGGAAACCCTTTCGGCAAACGACGGAAACGGACAAGGCAGAGACGGAATATCCCCTTCTTTCAGCGAGTTCCGATAAAGAGCATGACAGGAGGACAGATCCCTGACCTGCGAAAGCTCCGGCAGGATCAGATCGTCGATGAACGGCGGAAGCTGCTTCGGGTCGTTGAAGGAAAGGACGGTGTCCCAACCGCCGGCTTCCGGATTGTTCCGGATGACCAACGGACTCCTTCCGAATTTCCGGGGATACTCGAATTTTGCTTCTATCCAATATCCTTCGGCGTCATGCATCGGATAATACTTGTCCGAAAGAACCAACGGGCAGAAAAGCGACTGCGCGCCGTAGAACGGTTCGCATTCTTCGTACCGCACGCAAAGCACCATGCTCAAAAGCACCTCGTTGCCGGGTTCGCCGACGACCTTGTGCCAGCGGAGAGGGCTGTTTTTGAAGCGACTGTAGCCAAGCGTCTCCAGCTTTTCGGCGTATTCCTTCTCCATGTAGTCGGCAAGCTTTTCCGACAGTGTGCGCGGAAACGGCGCGGCAGCAAAATCCTCCTTCGGAAGGAACCAGTCGGTCGCCTGCATGAAGCTGCCCGGATCGACGTAACCCGTGGGGGAGAAGTGCAAAAGCCCGGCAAGAGGCTCGATGCCGTCCTCCGCAAAGGTGTATTTGTTCTCAAAGATCGCCTTGAACTGCTCCTGCTTGCATTTCCATTTCTTTTTGCAGGCGGCCGTCCATGCGGCGTAATCCGGCTCGCCGAAGCCGAAGTCCTCATACGGCTCGTTGATACAGGCCGTCGTGTCCGTGCCGCTTTTTTCGTCGATGAGACGGCAGAGGACGAAATCGCTGTCCACGCAGGTCAAATGCAGCAGCGGTGTGCGGAACGCTTTGGAAAGCGCCTTCAAAAGCGGTTCCGCCATCTCGGCGCCCGGCTCGAGAAGCGGCGAGCTGAACTCGAACCATTCGGAATCCGTCGATTGCTTATACGAGATCGAAACCCCCTTGCCCTCTTCGCCCGGCGTATAGCCGAGCTCCTCCATCGCTCTTTTGACGAGCGCGGAAAGCATCATCATGCCTTTTTCCTGGATCAGTATCCGTTCATAAAATTGTCCCATGGTCGCCTCCTTATATATCTCCGCGCAGCCCGTAGACCGTAATGCCGACGCACTCGCGCAGGAAGTTGTTGATGCGGATGTACCAGACGTCCGGCGCCGCAATGCCGACTGCATCGATGCCCGCCTTCTTTGCCACGCGTCCCGCGCGGAAGACGTGGAAGTCGGTCGTGACAAAGGCGATCGAAGCGTTTTCGCCGAGGGCTTCGTCGATCAGCGCCTTGCTGAACGCGAAGTTTTCGCGCGTGTTTTCCGCCTTGTCCTCGACAAGGATGCGAGCGGGATCGACGCCCTTGCGCTCAACGAGATATTTCTGCATGGCGGACGCTTCGGTGACGCTTTCGCCGTCGCCCTGTCCGCCGGAGACCACGCAGACGGCGTCCGGATGGGCGGCAAGGTAGTCCGCCGCCGTGTCGAGACGGTTCGAAAGAACCCACGTCACACGATCGCCGTGTACCGCCGCGCCGAGCACGATCACCGCGTCCGCGTCCACCTTGTCTGCGCGCTTCGCCGCCGTGCCCATCAGGATCCCCAGTACAACCAGGAACACCGTGCCGAGCGCGTAGCAGCAGAGCAGCGCCCACTTGACGAACGCAAGGAAGCCGTGGTCCATATGGTGCATAAACACACCAAGGAGCAATAGCGGCAGACCGAGGATGGCGGGCAGGATGACGCCCAGGTTATAGTTGGACAGGTTGAGCACGATGATGGTATCCAGTACCAAAAATGCACCAAGTAATATGCAGATCACGCGAAGCACTTTCATGTTTGCCCCTTTCGACAGGATTTGTAGGGATGGGCATTACCCATCCGTTCCGCAATGCGTCAAAACGATAAAGATTTCCGGCGCGGACGAGCAATGCTCGTCCCTACGGGGGATTGGCTGTATCCTGCGGGACGCCGGGGTCGGCATCCCCTACAAATCATTTCACTCCATCCCGAGCGCGCGGCGGAGAAATTGGCCGGTGTAGCTCTGTTCGCAGCGGGCGACCTCCTCCGGGGTGCCGGTCGCGATCACCGTGCCGCCGTCGTCGCCGCCCTCGGGACCGAGGTCGATGATCCAGTCCGCGGTCTTGATCACGTCGAGATTGTGCTCGATGACGATGACCGTGCTGCCGGAGTCCGCAAGTCGGTTCAAAATCTCCAGAAGCCGCTTGACGTCGTGCGTGTGCAGACCTGTGGTCGGCTCGTCCAATACGTAGAGCGTCCTGCCCGTGTCGCGGCGGCTGAGCTCCGTCGCAAGCTTGATGCGCTGCGCTTCGCCGCCGGAAAGCGTGGTCGAAGGCTGTCCGAGCTTGATATAGCCGAGCCCCACGTCGTCGAGCGTCTGCAGGATCTTTTTGATGTTCCGGTGCTGCGCGAAGAACGGCAGCGCCTCCTCGACCGTCATATCGAGCACGTCGTAGATGTTCTTGCCCTTGTACCGCACCTCCAGGGTTTCGCGGTTATAGCGCTTGCCGTGGCAGACCTCGCACGGGACGTAGACGTCGGGCAAAAAGTGCATCTCGATCTTCACGATGCCGTCGCCCTTGCAGGCTTCGCAGCGTCCGCCCTTGACGTTGAAGCTGAACCGCCCGCTCGTGTAGCCGCGAAGCTTCGCGTCCGGCGTGGTTGCATACAGCGCGCGGATCAGGTCAAAGAGACCGGTATAGGTTGCGGGATTCGACCGCGGCGTGCGCCCGATCGGGCTCTGGTCGATGTCGATGATCTTGTTGAGATATTCGATCCCGTCGATGCCGTCGTGGTCCTTGGCGCGGGTCTTTGCGCGGTTCAGGTCGTGCAGCAGGCGCTTTTTCAGCACCTCGTTGACGAGCGAGGACTTGCCCGAGCCGGATACGCCGGTCACGCAGATGAGCTTGCCGAGCGGAAAATCGACGGTGATATTCTTGAGATTGTTCGCCCGCGCGCCGCGTACGGTCAGCAGTTGTCCGCTGCCGGGACGCCGCATTTCGGGGACGGGGATGGTGCGTTTATGACTCAGGTATTGCCCGGTCAGCGAGGTTTCGCACGCCATGACCTCAGCGGGCGTACCTGCCGCCATGATCTCGCCGCCGTGCACGCCCGCACGCGGACCGATGTCCACGATGAAATCCGCGGCGCGCATGGTCTCCTCGTCGTGCTCGACGACGATCAGCGTGTTGCCGAGATCTCTTAGCCCCTTCAGGGTTTCCAGAAGCTTTGCGTTGTCGCGCTGATGAAGCCCGATACTGGGCTCGTCGAGAATATAGAGCACGCCGACGAGTCCGCTGCCGATCTGCGTGGCAAGCCGGATGCGCTGGCTTTCGCCGCCGGACAGCGTCGCCGCCGCACGCGACAGCGTGAGGTAGTTCAATCCGACGTTGACAAGGAAGCCCAGACGCGCGTCCAGCTCTTTCAGGATCGCCGCGGCGATCGTCTGCTGCGTGGGCGTGAGCCGGAGGTTCTGCAGAAATTCCCGCGCGTTTTTGACGTTCATTTCGCACAGCTCGGAGATATTGATCCCGCCGACGGTGACGGCGAGCGAGGTGGGCTTTAAGCGCTTGCCTTTGCAGTCCGGGCACGGGATGTGCGCCATGTACGTTTCGATCTCCGCCTTCGCATAATCGCTTTGCGACTCGCGGTATCTGCGCTCCATGTTCGGCACGATGCCCTCGAACGTGGCAAGGAAGTGACCGCCGCCGAAGCTGCGCTCGTACTGTACCTCCATCTTTTCCTTGGTTCCGTACATCAGCGCGTCGCGTCCCGCCTTCGGGATGTCGCAGTACGGCGTGTCCATCGTAAAGCCGAAGTGCCGCGCGATCGCCTCGTAATACATGTCGGAAAAGACGTTGTTCGAGCCGCTCTTCCAGCCCGGCGCCTTGATCGCGACCTCGTTCAGGGACAGCGATTCGTCCGGCACGATCAGCGTCGGATCGATCTTGAGCTGTTCGCCCAGACCGAGGCACGTCGGGCACGCGCCGAACGGGTTGTTGAACGAGAACGCGCGCGGGGCAAGCTCTTCCAAAGCGATCCCGCAGTCCGGGCAGGCATAGTTCTGCGAAAAGAGCATCTCCTCGCCGTCCTGCACCGCGACGATCGCAAGGTTCTGCCCGAGCACAAACGCGTGCTCCAGCGATTCGGTGAGCCGGCTTTCGACGCCCGTCTTCAGCACGATGCGGTCGATGACCGCTTCGATCGTATGCTTTTTCTGCTTGTCCAGCGCCGGGACTTCCTCGATCGGATACACCTCGCCGTCGATGCGCAGGCGCACGTAGCCCTCGCGCTGCAATCGCTCGATGACCTTCGTGTGCTCGCCCTTCCGCCCGCGGACGCACGGCGCGATGATCTGCATGCGCGTGCCCATGGGCAGCGTCATGACCTGATCCACGATCGTGTCGATCGACTGGCGTTCGATCACCCTGCCGCATTTCGGACAGTGCGGAACGCCGCAGCGGGCATAGAGAAGGCGCAGATAGTCGTAGATCTCCGTGACCGTACCGACCGTGGAACGCGGGTTGTGTCCCGTGCTCTTCTGGTCGATCGAGATCGCGGGGGAAAGCCCGTCGATGCGGTCGACGTCGGGCTTGTCCATCTGCCCGATGAACATACGCGCATACGAAGAAAGGCTCTCGACGTACCGCCGCTGCCCCTCCGCGTAGATCGTGTCGAAGGCGAGCGAGGATTTGCCCGAGCCGGAAACGCCCGTCATCACCACGAGCTTGTTGCGCGGAATGACGAGGTCGATGTTTTTGAGGTTGTGTTCTCTTGCGCCGTAGATGCAGAGATCCTGATCTTTTCGTTCCATATTATCTGTGACGGACCGAGGCGATCGCCTGCGCCGAGATGCACAGCCCGCGTCCCTCGTCGTTCATTCCTTCCGTTGTCGTTGCCTTGACCGAGACCGCATCCGGCGAAATGCCGAGATCTTCGGCGATCGTGCGCTCGATCTCCTCCCGGTACGGCGCAAGCTTAGGGCGTTGACAAATGACTGTCGCGTCGACGTGCGACACGATCATGTCCCATTTTTGCACCAGATCGTTGACCTTGTGGAGCAGGACACGGCTCGAGATGCCGGCATACTGCGGATCGGTGTCCGGGAACAGCTTGCCGATGTCGCCGAGCTTCATCGCGCCCAGAATCGCGTCCATGATCGCGTGCAGCAGCACGTCCGCGTCGGAGTGCCCTAAAAGTCCCTTTTCAAACGGGATCTCCACGCCGCCGAGGAAGAGCTTGCGCCCCTCGACGAGCCGGTGCGTGTCGAATCCGATCCCGTATGCGGGCGGCGGCGCGAGGCGGGTCAAAGCCCATGCCCAGTCCGCCGCGGTCGTCAGCTTGCGATTGTCCTCGCTGCCCAGAATGAGATGCGGCGCGCCGAACTTTTTTGCGTACAGCGTGGCGTCGTCGGTGGCGCTGCCGCCCTCGGCGTACGCCGCTTTGATCTGACCCATGCGGAACGTCTGCGGCGTCTGCATGCGAAAGAGCGTGCTGCGGTCGAGCGTTTCGATTTCGCCGTCGCCGAGCCGGATCACCGTATCCGTGACCGGCAGCGACGCAACGCCGGAGCCGTATTTCTGCGCGGCGTCGATGCTTGCCCGAACGATCGCGGGGGAAACAAAGCACCTTGCGGCGTCGTGGATCACCGCGATCTCGCCCTCCGCCGCCGTGAGCCCGTTCCGCACCGAATCGGTGCGCTGCGCGCCGCCCTGCACAACCGTGAACGGGACGGGCACGGGAAGCGACGCGACGGTTGTTTCGCTCGTTTCGCTTACGACAAAGACGAGCGAATCGCAGCCGCCAAGAATGAGCGCATCCGCGGAGCGTTCGATCGCGGTCTTGCCGCAAAGCGGCGTATTCAGTTTATCAAAGCCCATGCGGTTCGAGGAACCGGCGCAGAGCAGAATTCCGACAGCGCTCATGCGTCCCCCGAAAGCACGGTATAGAGCGAGTCCGCGTCCTCCTTGCGAACGACCTCCGGCGTCTTTTCGACGCGGCACAGCATGTGCTTGCCGCCGAGCAGGATGTCGATCGTGTCGCCCGGCTTGACCTCGCTTGCCGGCTTTGCCACCTTGCCGTTGATCGAAACGCGCCCCGCGCCCGCGGCTTCGTTCGCCACGGTGCGCCGTTTGATGATGCGCGAAACCTTTAACCACTTATCGAGCCGCATATTTTAACCTCCGAACGGCGTAAAGCCGAAGCCGAGCGTTTTCGTCATCTGCAGGATCAGCACGACGAGACCGAGCGCGCCGGTGTAGATCGCAAAGCCCAAAAGCCCCTTCTTCGTGATGAGCCGGATCATGAAGCGCACCGCAAAGTAGCCGGAGATCGCCGCAACGAGCATGCCGAGGATCCACGCCGCCGCCGTGCCGACCGTCAGGTTGATCGAGTCCGGCTCCTTGACGAGCTTATAGAGCTCCAGCACGAGGCCGCCGAGGATCGCCGGAATCGACAGCAGAAAGGAGAAGTTTGCCGCGCTCTTGCGGTCGATCCGCATGCCCAAAGCGCCCGCGATCGTCGAACCGGAACGGGACACGCCCGGCAGCACGCCGATCGCCTGCATCCCGCCGATGACCAGCGCGTCCGTCCAGCGCATCGTGTCGATCGACTTTTTCGCCTTTCTCCTGCGGTAGAGAAGCTCGCTGACCGTCAGGAACACCGCGGTCAGAAGGAAGCTGAAGCCCACGAAATTGCCTTCGTCGAGCCATTTGTCGAGCGCGTCGAACTTCTTGAGGATCAGCGCGAACGCGACCGTCGGCAGCGTTGCGATGATCAGATGCAGCGTCAGCTTCTGAATCGGATGACGGAGGATCGCAAGGACCTGCTCGCGATAGACGAACAGGACCGCGATCAGCGTCGCCACATGCAGCATGACCGTAAAGAACGAGCCGAACGTGTCCTCACCGACTGCGCCGCTCGTCAGCTTTGAAATCAGATACAGATGACCCGAGCTGGAGACCGGAAGGAACTCGCAGAGTCCCTGCACCAGTCCCAACAGGATTGCTATCAGAAAAACCATACATAACCTCCGATAATACTCTGATTGTATCATACTATGAAAATCGGAAAAATACAATAGATGCGAGGTGATTTCATGCTGCGTTACTGGATCCTGAAGCGTCCGGACGGAAAAACCGCCGGGCTTGTGCGGCTCTCGGACGACCGCGTGCTGCTGACGCTGTCCGCGCCGATCGGGGGACAATTCACTCTGTTTTCCGGAACGGATCTTCTGCCGATCCTGCCCGAACGGGAGGTGCGGGCGCCCTGCGCGCAGGCGCTGCTCGGCACGGAGGGAGACCGCGTGACCTGCTTTGCCGCCGCGCCGGACGCAAAGCCGCTTGCGTATTACCGTGAAAAGCTATCCCGATTTTACACCAAGAAAGAGGAGGCAGAATCGGAATCTCCGGACTCGCCGCAATCCGAGCCGGATATGTCCCGAAATAGAACCATAAACATGAGCGTTCCGCAGGATTATGCCGAAAACGATCCTTCTATATCCCAATTTAGCACCATGCAAAGGGACGAACCGGGCAGCATTGCCGATACGGCGCGGGATACGGAGGCGTTTTCACTGCTGTTGCGCCGCGCAGACGCCTTCTTCGCCGCCTATGAAGGAACCGAATCGCCGGATAACCTGGTGCAAAAAGAGGACATCTCTGTGGAAACCGCGAGCGGGATCGACCTGTTCTCGCAGGAATACCCCGGCGCGCGCTGGCGATACATCGAGGGAACGGACATTCTGCCGCATTACGAGGGCACGTGGAAGCAGCCGAACGGGCAGACGCTGCACATCCTTGCGGTGCGCGGACGTGCTGCACCCCGCCCGCCGCGCACGCTTCTGGGCTTCACGCGGTTTCTGCGCGACGAAAACGGCGTCGGGTACTGGCTGCGGCTGACGCCGCTGCCGTAACGTCCATCCGGCGGACAGTTTGGAAACCGACGAAAAAACCTCCCCGTTCATCACGCGGGGAGGTTTTTGTGAGGCACGGCGCGCATCTGGAGAATGAGGGGATAATCGCGCCTGTACGGTCTTGGACCGGCCTCCGTGCCGCGCGGTTTGAGAATCATCAAGCAGAACCGCCGGCAAACCGAAACGGTGTAAAAAAATAACGAACACCGTGTTGATTTATTGTTTTGTGTGTATTATTATATAATATGATAAATCCTAATTCAATCGACAATTATTGAGGTTTTGTCCGATTATAAACGAAATCGACAGGGACTCTGTGAACATTTTCAGCGGGAGGACACTATGAAAAATCCGGAGCATCGCGTACGCACGACGAAGAAACTGCTGCGGGACGCGCTGATGTCGCTTCTGACAAAAAAGCCGCTGCGCAGCATCACGGTAAAGGAGCTTTGCGAAAGCGCGGGGCTGAATCGCGGAACGTTTTACGCGCATTATGCGGACGTGTACGACCTCCTCGGGCAGATCGAAGCGGAGATGAAGGCGGAGTATTTCGCGGCGCTGAAGCCGATGCTGTCCGACGTTGCGGAGCTTACGCCGCCGAAGGTGACGAAGAAGGTCTTCGACTGCATCGAAACGAACGCCGACCTGTGCAAGGTCATCATCGGACCGTACGGCGACCGCGAATTCGCGCGGAACCTGATCCGGGAGAGCAAGATCTGCAGCATCGAAAGCTGTCGGAAGTTCTTCCCGGACGCCGAAGAATGGCGGATCAACACGTATGTGACCTTCGTTTACGGCGGGTGTTATGCGCTGATGGAGCGCTGGCTGCGCGAGGGAATGGTCGAGCGGGCGGCGACGATCGCCGACGCGGCGGAGAAGATCATGGAGAGCGGCGTCGCTTTCCTGCAGCAGGGGGCAGACCATGCGGTTTGAAAGCTGTATCTTCGATCTGTACGGCACACTTGCCGATATCTGCACGGACGAAAATCCCGCCGTGTTCTGGGAAGGCGCGGCGGCGGACGCGGAAGGCTTCGGAGCGCAGTACTCCGGCGAAGCGCTGCGAATGGAATACCTGCGGCTCTGCGCGGACGAGGTGCGCCGCAGAAACGCGGAAGAGCCGGATGTGCCGGAGGAATTCGTCGAACCGGAGCTGCTGAACGTGTTCCGGCGGCTGCTGCCGGAGGGCGCGGACGCGGCGGCGTTCGCAGGGATATTCCGCAGGCGCTCGACGCTGTGGATCCGGCTGATGCCGCACGCCGCGGAAACGCTCGACGCGCTGAAAGCGCGCGGCGCGCGGATCTTTTTGCTGTCCAACGCGCAGGCGTGCTTTACGACGGACGAGCTCCGATCGCTCGGGATTGTCGACAAATTCGACGGGATCGTGCTTTCCTCGGACGCGGGTATGAAAAAACCGTACCGCGGGCTTTACGAGCTGCTGCTTGCGCGGTACGGGATCGACCGGAATACGGCGGTCATGGTCGGCAACGACGCCGTCGCGGATATCGGCGGCGCGCACGCGGCGGGGCTGAAAAGCGTTTACATCCACACGTGGCAGTCCGGCAATCGCCCCGCATCGCTTCCCGAAACCTGCCGCGAGATCAAGGATCTTTCGGAACTTCTCCGATAACAGACGACAAAAAAAGGAGCCGCTTCGGCTCCTTTTTGAATGCTTTTTATTCCCTGACCAGCGTAAGCTCGCCGCCGGAATCCTTGAGGATCATAGTGTTCCCGTCCAGTGAGGTGATGGTCGCATAGTCATCGTCAAGATACAGTCTGCTGCCGCTGACTCTGTAGCTTCCGGACAGCGCGATGATGCCGTAAATCGTCCAGGCATAGGTGCCTCCGCTCATCAGGTTCAAATGCGCGCCGAGCAGTTTTTGGACATCGTCGTCGCCTTCTGCCTTGGTCACCTTCCAGTCGCCTACGACCTGTTCCTTTGTGTAGCTTGCGCCGCATCCGACCGCAGCAAGCAGCATGATTGCAACCAACAGAATTGCAACGGTTTTCTTCATTTTCATATCCTCCTCATTGGTTTCGATTGATTATAACAAAAAACACGAAATATTGTCAATCGCCGAAAGGTGTTTTCACTTATTCAAACCGTTCGGCGGCCTGCTTCAGAAGGTCGCGGATCGGAAGATGCTGCGGACAGATGTCCTCGCACTGACCGCATTCGACGCAGTCGGACGCCTTGCCGCCCTTGCGCGTTGCCCACCCGTAGTGATTGGTCGGACGGTTCGGGAACTTGATGCTGTCGTTCACGCAGCGGAAGACGCCGGGGATGTTGATCTCCATCGGACAGCCGTCCGTGCAGTAGCGGCAGCCGGTGCACTCGATCAGCTTCAGCGCGCGGATCATCCCGCGTACCTCGGCGATCGCCTTGTGCGCCTCGGCGGAAAGCGGTTTCAGATCTTTCATGAACGCGACGTTCTCCCGTACCTGCTCCACGTTGTTCATGCCGGACAGCACCATCACGACCTGATCCTGCTCCGCGACAAAGCGCAGCGCGATTTCCGCGGGGGAGCCCTCGTTCAGCGCGTTGAGCCTTTCGAGCGCCGCGTCCGGCAGAAAGACCAGTCCGCCGCCCTTGATCGGCTCCATGACCAGCACGGGCTTGTCGTGCTTTTTGCATACGTCGAGACAGCCCTGCGACTGCACGTTGGGATCGTCAAGGTCCAGATAGTTGTACTGGATCTGCACGACCTCGATCTCCGGATGCTCATTAAGAACGCGGTCCAGAAATTCCGGCGAATCGTGGAACGACATGCCGATGTGTCTGACCTTGCCTTCCGCTTTCAGCGCCTGCGCGATCCCGAACGCGTTGCAGTCCGTGTACTTCGGGTAATTGCTCTGCAGAACCGAATGGATCAGGTAAAAGTCAAAGTATTCGACGCCGCAGGCGTCGAGCTGCGTCTGGAACAGCGGCAGGATATCCGCTTCGGTCTCGAAGCAGCTTGAGGTCAGCTTGTTCGTCAGCACATAGCTTTCACGCGGATAGCGGCTCGTCAGCCCCTCCCGAAGCGCGATCTCGCTCTTTCCTTCATAATACACATGCGCCGTATCAAAATAATTGAAGCCCGCGGCAAGATAGCAATCCACCATCGCGCGGAAGTTGTCCATGTCCACATTGCCTTCGGCGTCAAGCTGCATGCGCATGCAGCCGAACGCGAACTTGCCCTTCAGAAGGTCCGAAAATCGCTCCATCCTGTTGCCTCCCTATATGTTGTCGTCCTCATTGTAACTGGCGAACCGTTCCGCTGTCAAGATAAAGACAAACAAACAGCCCTCCGTTTCCGCGGAAGGGCTGTTGAACCGTTCACTTTATCGCTTTGC
>CADAPG010000038.1 GCA_902789675.1 uncultured Eubacteriales bacterium | reverse complement strand
AAGCGAAATGGAGCATGGTACGCGCGGGAAGCGCGCGATCTACCGCCGTAATGAAGCGAAGCGAAATGGAGCATGGTACGCGCGGGAAGCGCGCGATCTTCCGCCGTAATGAAGCGAAGCGAAATGGAGCATGGTACGCGCGGGAAACGCGCGATCTTCCGCCGAAGCGAAGCGGAGTTGTCACCCGCAGGATCTGATGAGGTGTCACGTCTCTATGACGATCCTGTCCGCCGTTTATCCCGCAAGCGGGAGGAGCAAACATCCTGCAAATCCGCCGATGCAGCGACATGTGCGGTGAATTTGACTCCTTGCTGCTTCCGCCGCCCGGAAATGCGAAGCATGACAGGCGGAAACAGAAAACCGGTCCGGTGAAAACCTGTTTTCACCGGACCGAACAGCGTCAGCCGTTCGGGTGCGAGTCCATATAGCCCTGCAGGATCAGCACGGCGGCAAGCTTGTCGATGACCTTTTTCTGTTTTTCGCGCGAGATGTCCGCGTCGACGAGCACGCGCCGCGCCGCCATGGTGGTAAGCCGCTCGTCAAAGAACTGCAGCTCGCCGTCCCACTGCTTTTGAATGGCTTCGGCAAAGCGCTGCACCTTCTCCCCCTGCTCGCCGACCGTGCCGTTCATGTTCATGGGCATCCCCAAAAGGAGCCGGCACGGAGCGTAACGGTTCAGGATCTCCACGATATGCGCAACGTCTTTTTTCGTGCTCTCCGTCCGCCGGTACGTTTCAACGCCCTGCGCGGTGATCCACAAGGGATCGGACACCGCGACGCCGATGCGCCTGTCGCCGACGTCCAGCGCGACCATGCGCGGCTTCAATGCTTTTGTACGTAGAAGCGAACAAGCTCTTCGATGAGCTCGTCCCGCTCCATGCGCAGAATCATGTAGCGCGCGTTGTTGTGGCTGGTGATGTACGTCGGATCGCCGGACAGCAGATAGCCCACGATCTGATTGACCGGATCGTAGCCCTTTTCCCGCATCGCCGCGTATGCCGTCATCAAAACGTCTTCCGCCGTCTTGACGTCCCGCGGAGCGGTGAATTGAATGGTATCGCCTTTGTTTTCCATAGCATATTCCTCCGTATATGATTATAACGTATTTTGTTCGGATTTGTAAACCCGAATCCTGTAAAATCACAGTTTTTTCGCAAAGCGTAAAAACTGTGCAGACCGGGAAACGCCTTTATCACCGTCCGGATCCGTCAGGAAGCATTCCCACGGAAAACAACGATCCGTCAAATCCGGCGACATGCGCGGCGGATTTGACTCCTTTCGGCTTCTGCCGCCCGGAAACGCGCAGTGTTTCAGGCAGAAGCCGTAAACCGGTCGGCTGAAACGCGCAGCTTTCGGCCGACCGAATGCAATCACCATTTTTTCACACCGCGCATATCATGCAGAAAAACGAACGAGGAGGAACCTATGAAACGAACGATCCTGATCGTGCTGGCGGTGCTGCTTGTCATTCTGCCGCTCGCCTGCAAACCGGCGGAAAAGGAGACGGTCACGCTTGAACTGCACGAGGTAACGCGCTCGGTGTTTTATGCGCCGCAATACATCGCAATGTCGCTGGGCTATTTTGAGGAAGAAGGTCTGCATGTGGAGATCACGACCTCCGGCGGCAGTGAAAAAGCAATGACCGCGCTTCTTTCCGGCGACGCCGATCTGTGCCTTGCCGGACCGGAGACCGGCGTGTATGTGATGAACGAGGGCAAGGACGATCATCCGGTGATCGTGGGACAGCTCACGAAGCGCGACGGCTCCTTTCTGATCGCACGCGCGCCTTCCGATCACTTTTCGTGGAACGATCTTATCGGCAAGACGATCATCGGCGGACGAAAGGGCGGCATGCCGATCATGACGCTGCGCTGGGTCATGGCAAACAACGGTCTCACAGACGGCGAGAACTGCACGATCATCGACTCGATCCAGTTCAATCTGATGGCGGGCGCGTTTGAAAGCGGCGAAGGCGATTACGTGACGCTGTTCGAGCCGACCGCGACCGAATTCCAGAAAGCGGGCAAGGGCTATATCGTGGCGAACATCGGGCTCGAATCCGGCGAAGTGCCCTATACCTGCTACTTTGCCTCGCAGAAGATGATCGAGGAACACCCCGAACGCATCGAAGCGTTCCTGCGCGCGATCTATCGGGCGCAGCAGTGGATCGAGACCGCAAGCGACGAGGACGCGGCAAAAGCCATGCAGCCGTACTTCCCCGATGCGTCGCTGGAAAGCCTCATGGCGGTCGTGAAATCGTACCGCGAAACGGACTCGTGGAAGAAGGATCCCGTCATGCAGGAAGCGGACTACGAACGGCTGCTCTCCGTCATCGACTTCAACGGCGAGCTTTCGGGACGTCCGGACTTCAACGCGCTTGTGAATAACCGCTTTGCACAGAAGGTCAGCGGACAATAAAAGCGACCCGAACGTCGGATCGCGCGGACCATAACAAAAGAACGCCCTTGCGAGGGCGTTCTTTTTCGGGTTGCGTTATTCGGCTTTCTTCACCGCGGGGGCTGCGGTCTTCGCGCGGGTTTTGCGCGCGGTCGGCAGCTTCGGCTGCGGTTCGCCGTCGCGGATCAGCTTGGGCGGGGCGATCTTGTTGATCGTGTCCGCCGTGATCTCGCAGGTCTTGACGCCTTCCTGGGACGGGATCTCATACATGATGTTCAGCATGACGTCCTCCATGATGGCTCTGAGACCTCTTGCGCCGGTCTTGCGCTCGATCGCCTTCTGCGCGACCGCCTTCAGCGCGTCGTCCGTGATCACGAGGTCGACGCCGTCCATCTCGAACAGGCGGCGATACTGCCGCGTCAGCGCGTTCTTCGGCTCGGTGAGGATCTGGATCAGCGCTTCCTCGGTGAGGTTTTCGAGCGTGACGATGATCGGGACTCTGCCGACGAACTCGGGGATCAGACCGAACTTCAGAAGATCCTCGGGGAGGATGCCCTTGAGGATCGTGCCGACGTCCTGCTGCTTTGTGGAGCGGACCTCCGCGCCGAAGCCCATGAGCTTACTGCCCGTGCGCTTCTGGATGATCTTTTCGATGCCCGTGAACGCGCCGCCCACGATGAACAGGATGTTCGTCGTGTCGATCTGCAGGCATTCCTGCTGCGGGTGCTTTCTGCCGCCCTGCGGGGGAACGTTCGCCACGGTGCCCTCCAGGATCTTCAGCAGCGCTTGCTGCACGCCCTCGCCGGAAACGTCGCGCGTGATGGAAACGTTCTCGCCCTTTCTGGCGATCTTGTCGATCTCGTCGATGTAGACGATGCCCATCTGTGCCTTGGCGATGTCGTAATCCGCCGCCTGGATGAGCTTTAAGAGAATGTTCTCCACGTCGTCGCCGACGTAGCCCGCCTCGGTGAGCGCAGTTGCGTCCGCCACGGCAAACGGCACGTCGAGGATCTTTGCAAGCGTCTGCGCGAGCAGCGTTTTGCCGCAGCCCGTCGGTCCGAGCATGATGATGTTGCTCTTCTGCAGCTCGACGTCGTCGGTCTTGTCGCCCATCATGCGGATGCGCTTATAGTGGTTGTACACCGCAACGGCAAGGGCCTTCTTTGCGCCCTCCTGCCCGATCACGTACTGATCGAGCGCGGCGACGATCTCCGCGGGCTTCGGGATGTCTTCCTTCGTATATGCGCTCTTCTTGTCGTTCGGCTGCTCGTAGCGCATATCCTCCTGCACGATCTCACGGCACAGCTCGACGCACTCGTTGCAGATATACACGTTCGGACCCGCAATCAGCTTGCGGACCTCGCTGCGCTGCTTGCCGCAGAAGCTGCAGCGTACCTTATCGAAATTGTCTCTGTCTCTTGTGCCTGCCATTCTGTTATCTCCTCGGTGCAATGATCTCGTCCACGAGACCGTATTCCTTTGCCTGCTCCGGCGTCATGAAGTTGTCGCGCTCGGTGTCGCGCTCGATCGTTTCGATCGGCTGACCGGTGCGCTCCGCCAGGATGCGATTCAGCTGTTCGCGGATCTTGATGATCTGTTCCGCATGGATGCGGATCTCCGTCGCCTGTCCCTGCGCGCCGCCGCTCGGCTGGTGGATCATGATCTCGCTGTTCGGCAGCGCCTTGCGCTTGCCCTTTGCGCCCGCCGCCAGCAGGAACGCGCCCATGCTTGCCGCAAGCCCGACGCAGATCGTGCAGCATTCGCACTTCAGGTACTGCATCGTGTCGTAGATCGCGAGTCCTGCGCTCACGGAGCCGCCGGGGCTGTTGATGTACAGGAAAATATCCTTGTCGGGATCCTCCGCTTCCAGAAACAGCATCTGCGCGATGACGAGATTTGCGGTGTCGTCGTCGATCGGACCGCCGAGAAAGATGATGCGATCCTTCAAAAGACGCGACCAGATGTCGTAGGAGCGCTCGCCGTGGCCGGATTGTTCGACCACCATCGGTATCAGATTCATACGATACCTCCTTTCAGGATTCGGTCTGTTGAAGGTCTTCAACAGACCGGATTATTACAGGATCGCCTGAAATGCAGAGCATTTCCGGGCGGCGATCCTGCAAGGTGTAAAATTCGCCGCACATGTCGCCGAATTTTACGGATTTTGTGTTTCGGTTCGTCCGTCGCCTTCGCCGCGCATATCGCCGAATCTGACGGATTTTTGTGCCGTTGTTATTCGGCTGCCTTTTCCGGCTCGGTCTCGACCGCCGCGTCGACGATCAGCTTGACGGTCTTGTCGACGACGACGCGATCCGCAAAGTACTCGTGATCGGCGTCGGTGAGCTGCGCCTTGAAGGTCTCGACGTCCGTGCTGCCGTTCTCGGCGTACTTTTTGATCTCCTCTTCGATCTCCTCGTCGGTCGCCTGCACATTCTCCGCCTTCGAGATCGCCTCGATCACGAGCTGCATCTTGACGCGCGCTTCCGCTTCGGTGCGGTAATTCTTCCGCATATCGGCTTCCGTGGTGTTCAGGTACTTCAGGTACGTGTTGAAGTCGAGCCCGCTGCCCGCAAGACGGTACTTGATGTCCTGCATCATGTAATCCACCTGACGTTCGATCATGCAGTCCGGAATGTCGACGGTCGCGTTGTCGCACGCGCCCTTGATTGCAAGGTTCTCGCGCATGTTGTCAAGGCTCTGCTTCTTTTCCGCAAGCATTTTTTCCTTTTTGTCCGCTTTCCATGCGTCGACGGTCTCGAACTCGGAAATGTCGCCGATGAACTCGTCGTCGATCTCCGGCAGCTCCTTCTTCTGGACCGCCTTCACGGTGCACGCGAACACCGCGGCTTTGCCCGCCAGATGCTCCGCGTGATACTCGGTCGGGAACGTCACGTTGACGTCGCGGGATTCGCCCGCGACTGCGCCGACGAGCTGATCCTCAAAGCCCGGGATGAACGTGTTGCTTCCGAGCACCAGCGTCTGGTCCTCCGCCGTGCCGCCGTCGAACTTCTCGCCGTCCACGGAACCGGAGTAGTCCAGCAGAACGCGGTCGCCGTTCTCCGCCGGACGGTCCACGTCCACGAAGCGCGCCTGGTTCTCGCGCTCGGCTTCGAGCGCCTTCTGAACGTCCTCGTCGCTTACAGTATAGTCCGCCTTCGGCACCGCAATACCTTTGTATTCGCCGAGCGTGACTTCGGGCTTCAGGGTGACCTCCGCCACGTACGTGACGCCCTCGTTCTCGCCGATCGAAAGAATGTCGACGTCGGGACGGTCGACCACGAACAGATCGTGCTCCTTGACCGCTTCGTCGTACGCCTCGCCCCAGCAGAGCTCGAACGCATCCTCATAGAAAACGCCTTCGCCGTAGTAGGTCTCGATGACCTTGCGCGGCGCGTGTCCCTTGCGGAAGCCCTGGACCGCATAGCGACCCGCGGTCTTCTTATACGCTTCGTTCAGCGCTTTGCGGAAGGTTTCCGCATCAACGGTGATCGTGAGTTTTCCTTTGTTCCCCTCAAGTTTTTCAAATTGTGCCATGTTCCTTCTCCTTATCCATATTCCATGCAAACCGATCGTGTCGGTATACTTCGCCGGATTGTGGTATCATACCACAAGCCCGGGGCTTTTGCAAGCGCAGAACACGTTTTTTGCATTTCTGTTGCAAAAAGTTTGCAATGCGCCGCGCATTCGACGGGGTGCGTTCATCTTGACCCGCACTTTGATCTGTGTTAATATAAAGTATTGGAACGGATCATCGGAGACGGAGGCATTCTATGGAACGGTATTGTCTGATCGCGAATCGCACGTCCGGCAGCGGAAGCGCCGGCGCATACATCGACCGCGTAAAGTTCATGCTCGAAGCGCGCGGAGTCGACTTTGAAATTCGCGAAACGCAGTACCCCGGTCACGCCACGGAGCTTGCAAAGGCGGCTGTCGCGGAAGGCTTCGACGTGATCGTTACCGTCGGCGGCGACGGCACGCTGCGCGAGACCGCGATGGGCGTGGTGCATACCGACCGCATACTGGGGCTTCTGCCCTGCGGCACGGGCAACGACTATGCGCGTGCGGTCGGCATTCCGACCGATGCGGAGACCGCGCTCGACATCCTTCTGCACGGCGAAAACAAGGTCGTGGACGCAGGCATGGCAAACGACCAGGTCTTCTTCAATATCGCGGGCTTCGGCTTCGACGTGGACGTTCTGGATTACACCGAGAAGTTCAAGCCGAAATGCAGGAACGGCGAGACCGCCTACCGGCTCGGCTGCCTCAAGGCGGTGCTCGGGCTGAAGCTTCGCAAAACCACGCTGACGTTCCCGGACGGCTCGATCGAACGGAACGTGCTGATGGCGGCGGCGGGCGTCGGCACGCACTTCGGCGGCGGCATGAACGTGCTGCCCGAATCCGATATGTCCGACGGGCTTCTGGACGTGTGCATCGCGCACGACGTGACCCGGCTGCGGCTTCTGAGCCTTCTTCCGAAGTTTATCAAGGGCAAACATCTCGGTCTGCCCGTCATTACCTATCGCAAAACGACCGAGGTTTCGGTGGTTTGCGACCCTGTTTCGCGCATCGAAGTGGACGGCGAACGCATGGACGGCACGCCCGTCACCTTCCGCGTGCTGCCCGGCGCACTGACGATCCGCGCGCCGAAAAAGAACTGATACGGAGTTTTTGATGCTATGAGCGACCTTTCCGATCGCATTCGGGAATATATGCGGGAAAGCGCAGACCGCAAGCTGACGATCGGCCGGATGACCGTTTCGCGGCTCGCGATCTTCGGTATTGCCGGCGTGATCCTTGCGGTCGGCGCCGTCGCGCTGTTTCTGATGCTGTTCGCAAAGCGCGAAACAGGTCTGACCTTTGCCCGCGCGGACGTGGTGAACGGCTACAGCTACCGCATCAAGGACGATCGCATCTATTACCGCACGGCGGACCGCATCTATACCTACGACGCCGCAAAGGACGCTTCCACCTTCTATCCCGCGCCGCAGATCGAGGGCTTCGACGTCTCCTCGACGATGACGATCGTTTACGCGGGTTCGCTGTTTCAGATCCAGGGCACGGACGAAGCGCGCACGCTGACCAGCGGCACGATCCTCGACGTTCGCGCGGGACACAACTACGCCGCGCTGCTCTATAAGATCCCCGGCGAGGACCGTGACGAGCGCTTCATTCTGATCATCGACAGAGAGATGCACTCGGTCAACGGCATCTCGTTCAAGGACAGCGAGATCGTCGCCTTCGATTTCCTTGACGCGGGCGACACGGAATATCTCTGGGTCTCCACCATGGACGTCGGTCAGTTTACCGAGGAATCCATCGTCCGTATCTACGATTGCGGCAAGCAGGGCGTGATGGTCCATTACACCACGCCGTTCTATAACCAATCCATTTACAGCGCGTACCTTTCTGATCGCTGTCTCTTCCTGGTCGGCACGCATTCGATCATCCGCTATGACCGTGAGGAGGGCGGCGGATTCTCCGCCGAGCGCGACCGCGTGCGCGTGTACGGCAGTACGATCGTCGACTTTTCGGCGGCAACGGAAACCGCGTATTTCATTGCGGAGCCGGTCGCGGCGGAGGGCGAGGAAAACAGCCTCGTGCGTCTGATCACGATCTCGCAGACGGACGACCTCTGGTCGAACGTCATGCAGAAATACCTGCCCTCGCCGGTCGTCGGCGCGTTCCTGTACAACGGAAGCATCTGCGTCTTTACAAAGGAAAACTTCCTGCAGTTCTCCTTTGCGGGCAAAAAGCTCAACGACCTGGAGCCGGCGTATGCGCCGATCTACGCATACCGCTATGGTCAGGACGGATTCTTCGTCGTGACCGAACAGAACTGCTATCGCGTGACGATCGAATAACGCGGAAAGGAGGAAGCCGTGGTTACCGTCCTGATCCTGATCATCCTGGGCGTTTGCATCCTTGCGGGGTATTACCGCGGGGTCATCTACTCTGCCGTGAGCATCGGCCTGACCCTTCTGTCCTTCTTCCTTGCGCTGCTGCTGATCCCGGTGGTCGCAAGACCCGTGCGGCAGAGCAAGACGCTGTACGGCAGCCTGCTCTATTATTTCGAGGGCTATGAATTCGTCAGCAAGACGAGCGTGGAGCTGATCCACGATCCGATCTCGACGCTGGACCGGCAGGAGCTTTCGGACGTTGTGGAAAACGCCGCGCTGCCGCTGCCGCTTAACCGCGCCGTCGAAAAGAACATCTGGCGCGAGGTATACGCGAAAAAGGGTATCACCACGATCGGCGACTACTTCAATCAGACGATCGTCGACGTTGTGCTGAACATCCTGTCGCTGCTGTTTCTGTTTGCGGTTTTCCGCCTGCTGTTCGGCTTTGTTCTGCGCATGATCGACTACGGCAGGCACGGGCTGCCCGCGCTGAAGCAGTTCGACCCGCTCTTTTCCTGCGGGATCGGCTTTTTGCACGGCGTGGTGCTGCTCTATATCTGTTTCCTGATCGCGCCGGTCATCCTGACCATCGTGCCGAGGCTCGGGCGGGAGCTGGTCAATCCCCCGCTTTCCGGCTTCTTCTATCGCATGAATCCGTTCATGTGGCTCGTTCCGACCACCTGATCCGTACAGAGCTTCGCATTTGCGAACGCTCTGTTTTCTCTTTTCGCAGCAAATTTTACGGAGGTCTCTATGGAATTCGATTTCACGACGATCCTCGACCGGCGCGGTCGTGACGCGCTTGCGGTCGATCTCGTACCCTATCGCGACGTGCAGGTTGAGGAAGGCGTTCGCCCGATCCCGATGTGGGTCGCGGACATGAGCTTTCCGACCGCGCCGAGCGTCGTCGAAGCGGTGCAGAAGCGGCTCGATCACCCGAACT
This sequence comes from uncultured Eubacteriales bacterium, assembly GCA_902789675.1. Lineage (GTDB taxonomy): Bacteria > Bacillota > Clostridia > Christensenellales > CAG-138 > UBA3792. The sequence continues at coordinate 7,482 of CADAPG010000038.1, read as the reverse complement.
TCGGCTATTTCCTGCTGCCGGACGCGTATTACGACGCGATCAAAAACTGGCAGAAAACGCGCCACGGCGTCGAAGGGTTAGAAAAGGAGCACATCGGCTATGAAAACGGCGTGCTCGGCGGCGTTTCCTCCGCGCTTCGCGCGCTCACGAACGAGGGCGATCCGATCCTGGTGCATTCCCCCACCTACGTTGGTTTTCTGCATGTGCTGAAGGACCTGAACCGCCGGATCGTGACGAGTCCCCTGACGCGCGACGAAGCGGGCGTCTGGCGCATGGACTATGCCGACATGGAGCAAAAGATCACTGAGAACGGGATCCGGCTCGTCATCTTCTGCTCGCCGCACAATCCCTGCGGCAGGGTCTGGGAGCGCGGGGAAATCGAACAGGCGATGGACGTGTACCGCCGCTGCGGCTGCACCGTGATCTCCGACGAGATCTGGGCGGACCTGACCTTCGGCGCGCATAAGCACATCCCGACGCAGAGCGTTTCCGAGGACGCAAGGATGCGCACGATCGCGTTCTATGCGCCGAGCAAGACGTTCAGCCTTGCCGGTCTGATCGGCTCCTATCATATTATCTATAACGAAGAACTCAAAAAAGCGGTGACCGACTGCGGCGGCGCGACGCATTACAATTCCTGCAACGTGCTTTCGCTGCATGCGCTTCTCGGAGCGTACAGCGAAAAGGGCGCGCGGTGGGTGGACGAGCTCCGCGCCGTGCTGTACGGAAACCTCTGCTACGTAAAATACTTTATGGAGAACCACTTCCCCGGCGTTTCGATGTTTCTGCCCGAGGGAACTTACATGCTGTTCCTGAACTGCCGGGGCTGGTGCGAGGCGCATCACGTGCCGATGGAGGAGCTTTTGCTGCGCGGCGTGCGCGCGGGCGTGATCTGGCAGCGCGGCGCGGATTTCGGCGATCCGGACTGCATCCGCCTGAACGTGGCGCTGCCCGCTTCGCTCGTGGAGGAAGCGATGGAACGGCTCAAGGATCGCGTGTTCGTCGACTGAGAAAACCGCGTTTTTCGCGCGCGGAAAATATACTGTGACAAAAGCCGCGCGCGGGCTTGACTTTGCCGTGTATTCGGGGTATCATCCCCATATATGAACAAAATGGAGGGATATCGGGCAACGCCCGGATCATCCCCCCGATCGACTATTCTGAAAAAGTGAGGACGATCATGGAAAAGCAAAAGAAAACGCTGATCATCGGCGTCATCGGCGCGGACGTCCACGCCGTCGGCAACCAGATCCTGTACCACGCCTTCACCGACGCGGGCTTCAACGTCGTCAACCTCGGCGTGATGGTCTCGCAGGAGGAGTTCATCAACGCCGCGATCGAAACGAACGCGGACGCGATCGTCGTCTCGTCGCTGTACGGACAGGGCGAGCTGGACTGCCGCGGTCTTCGCGAGAAGTGCGACGAAGCCGGTCTCGAACACATCCTGCTCTATGTCGGCGGCAACATCGTCATCGGCAAGCAGCCGTTCGAAGAGGTCGAAAAGCGCTTCAAGGCGATGGGCTTCGACCGCTCCTTCCCGCCGGGAACCCCGCCCGAAGTGGACATTGCGTACCTGAAGGAAGACCTGCACGTGGAGGACTGAAGCCGGGAGCTCGGGCAATGAAACCTGTTCTTTTGATCGATTTCGGCAGCACCTATACCAAAGTAACCGCGGTGGACGTCGACGCCCCGCGGCTTTTGGGTACCGCAAATTCGTATACCACCGTCGAGACCGACATCAACAACGGGCTTGCCGACGCGCTTTCAAAGCTCGAAGCGCAGACGGGCAGGCTCGATTTTTGCGCGCGCTACGCCTGTTCGAGCGCGGCGGGCGGGTTAAGGATGCTCGCAAGCGGGCTTGTGCCGGAGCTTACGGCGGAAGCCGCAAAGACGGCGTCGCTCGGCGCGGGCGCAAAGGTCCTGAAGACGTATTCGTTCAAGCTCAATGAGGACGACGCGGACGAGATCAAAGCGCTGAATCCCGACATCTTCCTGCTTGTGGGCGGCACGGACGGCGGCAACACCGAAACCATCATCCACAACGCAAAGGTGATCGCGGAGATCGGCGGGACCTACCCTGTGATCCTTGCGGGCAACCGCAACGCGGCGCGCACCTGCGCAAGGATCCTCGAAGGACGCGAGGTGCATATCACCGAAAACGTCATGCCGTCGTTCAACGTGCTGAACACCGAGCCGGTGCAGAAGGAGATCCGCGAGGTCTTCTTAAACCGCATCATTCAGGCAAAGGGACTCAGTAAAGCCGCAGAGCTCATCAACGGCATCATGATGCCGACGCCGAGCGCGGTCATGGCGGCGATCAAGCTTCTCGCCGAGGGCACCGAAAATCAGAAGGGCATCGGCGACCTCGTGGCGGTGGACGTCGGCGGCGCGACGACGGACGTATACTCCGTTGCCGAGGGGCTTCCGGACGATCCCAGGACCGCTCTCCGCGGCATTCCCGAACCGTACGTCAAGCGCACGGTCGAGGGCGACATCGGCATGCGGTACAGCATCCGGGGCATCGTCGAGGCGGCAGGGCTCAAAAAGACCGCCGCGATCGCGGAGCTGTCCGAGGAACGTCTTTCGGAGATCGTCGATCTCTTTGCGACGCACACCGACATGCTTCCGTTCGACGACGAGACGCAGCGCGCGGACGAAGCGCTTGCCAGCATGGCAGTGCGGGTCGCGATGACGCGGCACGCAGGACGTCTTTCCGAAATCTTCGGTCTCGGGGGGCTGCAGCTGATCCAGACCGGCAAGAACCTTTTGAACGTGGATCAATTCATCGTCACCGGCGGTTCGCTGATTCACACGCAGAACACGGGACGGATCGCGTCCTACGGCTTCTTCGACGAGGAGGACCCCGGTTCCCTGAAGCCGAAGAAATGCGACGTGCTCGTGGACCGAAGCTACATCATCGCCGCGATGGGACTTCTTTCCCAGTATTATCCCGATGCGGCGCTCACCATTCTGAAAGAGGAGTTAAGAAAAGATGACGGTACAAAATAAGCGCATCCCGGATGACGAATTCAATGCCATCCGCGAGGAAGTTCTGAAGCAGTGGCCGACCGGCGCGGAGGTCGATCTCAAAGAGGCGATCGAATTCCACAAGGCGCTGCCGGATCACAAGGTCTTTTCGAAAAAGCTGATCGACGCCAAGAACAAGGGCATCACGCTGATCCAGCCGCGCGCGGGCGTGGCGCTCATCGACGCGCAGATCGAGCTTCTGACGTATCTGCAGGACAAGGGCGAGGCGGATCTTCTGCCCACCACGATCGACAGCTACACGCGTCAGAACCGGTATCAGGAAGCCGAAAACGGCATCCGCGAGTCGATGAAGGAGCGCCGCTCCATGCTGAACGGCTTCCCGGCGGTCAATCACGGCGTTGCGGGCTGCAGACGGCTGATCAACGCGCTGGACACGCCGATCCAGGTGCGCCACGGCACGCCGGATGCGCGTTTGCTCACCGAGATCGCATACGCGGGCGGCTTCACGAGCTACGAGGGCGGCGGCATCTCCTATAACCTGCCGTACGCAAAGAGCGTTCCGATGGAAAAGACGATCGCGGACTGGCAGTACGTGGACCGTCTCACCGGCATCTATGAGGAAGCGGGCGTTTCCATCAACCGCGAACCGTACGGTCCGCTGACCGGCACGCTCGTGCCCGCCTGCATCTCGAACGCGGTCGCGATCATCGAGGCGCTGCTTGCCGCCGAGCAGGGCGTGAAGAACATCACCGTCGGCTACGGTCAGTGCGGCAACCTCGTGCAGGACGTCGCGGCGATCCGCGTGCTCGAGGAGCTCACGAACGAATACCTCAAGAAGAACGGCTACAAGGACGTGATCGTCACCACCGTCTTCCATCAGTGGATGGGCGGTTTCCCGCAGGACGAAGCGAAGGCGTTCGGCGTCATCAGCTGGGGCAGCGCAACGGCGGCGCTTTCGAAGGCAACGAAGGTCATCGTCAAGACCCCGCACGAGGCGGCGGGCGTTCCGACGATGGAGGCGAACGCGGAAGGTCTGCGCTGCACGAAGCAGGTCATCTCGATGCTCGCGGATCAGGTCTGCACCGCCGCGAACCTCGAGGAGGAAAAGTGGATGATCCGCTCCGAAACGCGCTGCATCGTCGACAAGTGCTTCGAACTCGGCAACGGCGACATCGCGGACGGCTGTGTCAAGGCGGTGCTGTGCGGCGTGCTCGACATCCCGTTTGCGCCCTCGCGCTTCAACGCGGGCAAGATGCTTCCCGCGCGCGACAACGACGGCGCGATCCGCATCCTCGAGATGGGCAACCTGCCGTTTACCGACGAGATCAAGGCGTACCACCGCGCAAAGATTCAGGAGCGCGCCAAGGCGGAAAAGCGCAACGCGACGTTCCAGATGGTCATCGACGACGTCTACGCGATCAGCAAGGGACGTTTGGTCGGCAGACCCAGAGCATAAAAGCTCGATCTGCAGGCGACTTTCCCCAGACCTCCATCTGACGATGGGCACCGATCCGAGCGCTCGCTGTGCGAGGAAGAGCGAGGAGAGGTGCGACCGAAACAGGAAGCAGAAGGAAGTGATTAACGACGCACTGCGACCATGTTTCGGGACGAGGTGTCATCGAAGATGACGGAGGGAGAGAAAACAGTCGGTTGATTTCGAATCAAAAAGACTACCCTTCCGTCAGCCGTTCGGCTGACACCTTCCCTGACAAGGGAAGGTCAAAAAAGAATCGATCCCGAAAGGGTTCACAGAAAAGAATTACAGAAAGGCGAAAAACATGAAAATCATCGACGTTATCTGTTCCGCAGGCCGTACCGGCTTCTATTTCGACGACCAGCGCGCCATCAAGGCAGGCGCAAAGTCCGACGGCGCAGCCTACATCGGCGAGCCGAAGACCGAGGGCTTTACCTCCGTGCGTCAGCCCGGCGAATCCATCTCCGTGATGCTCATCCTGGAGGACGGGCAGATCGCATTCGGCGACTGCGCGGCGGTCCAGTACAGCGGCTGCGGCGGACGCGACCCGCTGTTCCTTGCAAAGGACTTCATCCCGATCATCGACAAGTACATCAAGCCGCAGCTCATCGGCCGTGAAGCGGACAACTTCCGCAAGCTCGCCGCGGACCTCGAAGCGATCACCGTGGACGGCAAGCGTCTCCACACCGCGATCCGTTACGGCATGACGCAGGCGCTTCTGGACGCCGTCGCAAAGTCGACCCGCCGCATGATGTGCGAGGTCGTGGCCGACGAATACGGCTGCAAGATCGAGGAGAAGATGCTTGACGTCTTCACGCAGTCCGGCGACGATCGCTACACGAACTCCGACAAGATGATCATCAAGGGCGCGCAGATCCTGCCGCACGCGCTCATCAACAACGTCAAGACCAAGCTCGGCGAGCACGGCGAACTGCTTTTAGAGTACGTCACGTGGCTTCGCAACCGCGTGCTGCAGCTCAGAACGAGCGAGGACTATAACCCGATCTTCCACATCGACGTGTACGGCACGATCGGCGCGGCGTTCGGCAACGACAATTACAAGGCGATGGCGGACTACATGGCGAAGCTCGAAGAAGCGGCGAAGCCGTTCCACCTCCGCATCGAAGGTCCGATGGACGTCGAGGACCGCGAAAAGCAGATGCTCGCGCTGAAGGCGATCACGCGAGAGCTCGACGAGCGCGGCATCAACGTGGAGATCGTGGCAGACGAGTGGTGCAACACGCTTGAGGACATCAAGTACTTCGCGGACAACAAGGCGGGTCACATGGTTCAGATCAAGACGCCCGACCTCGGCGGCATCAACAACACGATCGAAGCGGTGCTGTACTGCAAGGCAAAGGGCATCGGCGCGTATCAGGGCGGCACGTGCAACGAGACCGACCGCTCCGCGCAGGTGTGCGTGCAGTGCGCGATGGCGACGCGTCCCGATCAGATCCTCGCAAAGCCCGGCATGGGCGTCGACGAGGGCTACATGATCGTCTACAACGAGATGCAGCGCATCCTTGCGTACCTTGCGGCAAAGAGAGCAAAAGCATAACCCTTATCCCCAAGTCATCCCAAAGAACAATGCGGCAATAGATCCGTATTTCCTTCTTTCGGCTGTGTATTTGAAAAACAAAAGGCGGTCCTTTCCGGGGCCGCCTTTGTATTACTGTTTTCGATTTACAGTTTTGAGCTGAGTACAAACATTGCGATTGCTCCGATCGCACATATAATTCCCAGAATCGTCATCAAGCACCCCATATTGCTCAGCTTATTTCCGTTGTTGTTTTCCATGTGATTCCCTCCTGATCCGCATACTATGGTTCCTTTTCAATTATACTCAATTTATTAGGCATAGTCAATAGATTAACCATGCTATGATTAAGAAAAAGCAGGGAAAGCTATCGGCATGATTTCCTACCGTCCCTTTTGGGAAACGCTGAACAGGCGCGACATATCGACATACGAGCTGATCTACCGGCAGGGCGTGTCCGCAAACACGATCTACCGGATGAAGCACGGCGCGCCGATCACGACGAAAACGCTGAACGAGCTTTGCTTTATTCTCGATTGCACGGTTTCCGACATCATTGAATACGTCAAAGAAAGCGACTTATAAGCCGCTTTCTTGTTTTTTGGCGTTTTGCGGGGTATAATGGGGTTGATGAGGATGCGGCGGCGGACGTGCAATGCACGTCCCTACGGTTCGGTGATACGGCGGGCGGATGATATCCGCCCCTGCGAGATCGTTGGCGCCGCGGGGCGTCGAGGACACGCTTACGCCCCTCCCCTTGCCTTCTCCTTGAGGAGAAGCCTCTCTCAGCATCAACCGCTTTCCTGCAAAAGCAGAAAGGAAACAACCATGATCTTATTCATCGACGCGTGCGTGCGAACCGATTCGCGCACAAGAAGGCTTGCAAAAAGGGTGCTTTCGCACCTTTCCGGTCCGGTCGAAACCGTCCGATTGGAGGAGATCGACTTTCCGAAAACAGACGAGGCGTTTCTTAAAAAGCGCGACGCCTGCATTGCGGCGAACGATTTCCATGATCCGATGTTCGACCTTGCAAAGCAGTTCCAAAGAGCCGACACGGTCGTCGTCGCCGCGCCGCACTGGGACCTCAGTTTCCCCGCCGCTTTGAAGCAGTATTTCGAGCAGATCAACGTCGTCGGACTGACCTTCTATTATACGGACAGCGACCGCCCGATCACGCTCTGTCGCGCAAAAAAGCTTATCTATGTCGCCACCGCCGGCGGTCCGGTGCGCTCGCACGAATACGGCTTCGGCTATGTCAAAGCGCTCGGAGCGGAGTTCTACGGGATCGAGGACGCGACGCTGTTCTGCGCCGAGGGGATCGACCTTTTCGGCGCGGACGCCGAGGCGATCCTCGATGCTGCCGAAGAACAGATCGACCGCGCATTTGTCTGAGCAAAAAAGGACCCGACGTTTCCGACCGGGGGGATCGGCTGCGTCGGGTCTTGTCTTGCCGGATTCCGGCATGCCTTTGAGCGCTTTATGC
>CADAPG010000037.1 GCA_902789675.1 uncultured Eubacteriales bacterium | reverse complement strand
CGTCAAAAGCGTATACCTGATCCGAGGTCGGCGTCCACTCGCCGGACTCATAATCATAATCGCCCATTCCGAGCTCTGCCAAAAGCATATATGCCTCGAGTTCGCTGTTTCCCCCGAAGGCTCCTTTCAGCGAAGGATTCTCCTTCACGTCAAAGCCAAGCTCATGCAGTTTATCGGCTGTGGTTTTCATACGGTTCTCCTTTTCGGTTCCGGATGTGCTCCCGGCATCGGTTTGCGGCGGCTTCGCGCTTTGTGCGCATAGCAGACACAAAGCGAAAGTAAGCAGCACCACAACGATTCGTTTGATCATGCTTCACCTCAAAAAGGATGCAGGATTTCCGGCGTCCTGCTCGTTGTTATTTGAAATATCTCTCAAGCAGGCCCTTGAGCGCCTTGCCATGTCTTGCTTCGTCGCGCGCCATTTCGTGGACGGTGTCGTGGATCGCGTCGAGATTCAGCGCCTTCGCGCGCTTCGCAAGGTCCGTCTTGCCCGCGGTCGCGCCGTATTCGGCTTCCACGCGCATTTCAAGGTTCTTCTTGGTGGAGTCGGTCACGACTTCGCCGAGGAGCTCTGCGAACTTCGCCGCGTGCTCGGCTTCTTCCCATGCCGCCTTTTCCCAATAGAGACCGATCTCCGGGTATCCCTCGCGATACGCGACGCGCGCCATGGCAAGATACATTCCGACTTCCGAGCATTCGCCCTGGAAATTGCCGCGAAGATCATTGATGATATCTTCGGGAACGCCCTGCGCAACGCCGACGACGTGCTCCGCTGCCCAGACCATTTCTTCCTTCACCTCGTTGAACTTCGACGCGGGCTGCTTGCAGACAGGGCAGAACTCCGGCGGGGTCGCTCCCTCATGAACATAACCGCAAACGCTGCAAATCCACTTTTTGATCATGTGATAAAACCTCCGTTTTTTGTTTTGTAAACCTGCATTTACAATACTATAGTATACAGTGTTTTCGTTCTGCCGTCAATCGCGGATTGCAACTTTTCCGCATCCGCTTCTGTTTCTTGACAGGCACTGGTTCGCGTGGTATCATATCGGTGTTTCCGATAAGTCTCCGTAGCTCAGCAGGATAGAGCATTCGCCTCCTAAGCGAAAGGCCGCGCGTTCGAATCGCGCCGGGGACGCCATAAAAAGCCCTAAAACAGGGCTTTTTTCATTTCTGAAAAGTTAGTCAAAAATCTTGACTAACTTTTTTTAGTCAAAATTGAGCTCCGATTTTTCTTTCCCATTTGTGCTCATTTTCACTCATTTTGAGGTTTTGACTAATGTTGCAGTACACCTTCAATAATCGCATCGCAGATATTTGCATTTTGAGCTTTCAAATCTTTTCTCAAAAGTGTATCATTCTTGATTAATTCAATTAATGCTCTTAGTCTAAGCGCAATGCTCAACAGCTTCATTTCCAAAGTTTTCTTCATTTCTTTCGTTCTCCTTCTCTCTGGTCCCTATCTATTTAACGCGCTTCCTCTTGCTTTTTCTTCATCTGTTCAATTTTTTTGAATGGACTTTTCGATTTGTTCCGGTGTTAATACTATAATAGATTATTTATATAAGAGAGGTGACGCCTATGCTATCATTCAGTATTGTCGTATAACATCAATTATGCTGTCAATAAAACAAACACTTATTATGACAATTACTCAACATGAAGAATTATCTGAATCCACAGCGTCTATACAGCTAGGCACCATTTATCTACTAATGAGTAGGGAATCGAATAACAAAACTAAATCGCTTTTTGTCCAAATCATACCGCATTGATGTCAGGGTGTTGCGAACACAAAAAGGTTGCCCCTTAAGGCACTTCACTTAACGACAGTATAACAAACACACGGTTAAGCGACGTCTTCAAACGGCAGAAAACAAACATAAACGGCTATTTCTTGCGATAAAGAGATAGCCGTTTTGCGCTTTTCCGGAGCATTCCCGTTTCATCACGGTACTATTGCGGAAAGCGGGGGATTGACTGAGCAAAACAATAAACTCACTGCAGGATTTCGCAAGCATCGAGCCTTATTTCGTACGGGTACGGTTGTGACCGGGATAAGGGAATTCCTGAAACAGGTCTGTACACCATGGATAAACAGGCGATGGTTTCGATTGGAATCGGCGATTTTGCATCTGAGTCTGTTATCAACCTGCTGTTCGGCTCCCGGTTTGCATGGTCAGGTTAACCGGATAGGCGAAAGAACATGTCGTCGCAAGCTTCATTTGGCTTGCGACGACTTTTTATTTTGCGGAAAAGGGCTTCCGACGGGGCGATAAATCCTGTTGCGTTTTTATGCGGGAAACAGTATACTATATATTGTTAAGGAAAGGGTTCGACACGCGTTTCGAAGATCTGAACCGCATGCCATTCAAGGAGGATTCAAACATGAAAACCAGACGTTTCACGAAAGCGCTTGCATTGCTGCTGTGCCTGTGTATGTGCATCTCCATGCTGCCGAGCAAGTTTACTTTGGCAGAGGAAGACCTGGAACAGGCCGTTCCGCAGGGCGAAGCACCGGAGGTGATCGTCACGAAGGACGGAGAGATCGAACCGGATGAGGACTGGAACGAAACCTTCCAGTTCGGTACGTTTGCCTTTGGGCATTATCAGGCGGACATTGCCGAGCCGGGTGTAAAAACGGCGGACGGACAGGAGATTCCACAATCGGTTCTGATCCCGGTTTACCGTCTCGGCGGAACCGTGGGAAAAGCGATCGTGCATATCCATTGCGCGCCGGCTGTCACGATGGACGAATACGGCGAGGAATATGTGTATGACTACGCCGCTTCCGGATTGACGGACCTTTTGATCGAGGCAGAGGACCCGAACCCGATCGCCGCATATCAGCAGCTCGGGGTTTCCGATAAGGAGCTGAACACGGCGGCTTCGGACATCCGCGTGAACTTGCCGGAGCTTTCGGAGGAGGTTTCGGATACTGACGAGCTGAAACTCACCCTGTCGGACGCGCCGGAGGCGGACGCCTATCGCTGGCAGTGCAACGATCGGAACGGCTGGCGGGATATCATCGACGCTGAAACGGACGAGCTTACCGTAACATGGAGCGATCTTTGGGATTTCGAAGCGGATACGTGGACGGGAATGGACTTCCGCTGCATCTATGAAAAAGACGGCGCGCTGTTCTGCACGGTTTCGCTGCTTGGCGAAGTATATGAATCCCCCTATCCGGATCCGGATCCGGTTCCTGCGGATATTGTCGTTCCGGATGAGCCGGGCTATTCCGCGATTACCTTTGAAAACGAATACGACAGCGTTGAATTTGAGCTGATCTTTGCCGACGGCGAAACGGTCAAGTATGTCCGTGTCACGGCGCTGGAAGATGAGATTCCGGAACTGCCGGAGATGTGTCTGTTCACGATCGCAAGATGTGAAGGCGGTGAGATGAGCGACACCGGCAACACGCTGACGCTGATGGTTTCGGACAATGAAGCACCGGAACCTTCCGAACTCGGATTCAGCACGGAAACGGTCGAAGCGGATCGCGCGGAAGGCGTTGCAAAGGTAAAGGTCACGCGCACGGGCGGCAAGAGCTATCCGGTCACGGTGCATTACGTGACCGAAGACGGCACGGCGCTCGCCGGGATCGACTACGCGAAAACGGAGGGTGATCTTGCGTTTTCCGGCTCGATCGACGAGATCGAGATCGCCGTTCCGCTGATCACGCGTTACACGACGGAGGAGAAGCAGTTTTCGATCGTTCTGTCCGACATACGCGGCGGCGGAGCGGAGCACCCTTGCACACTTTCGACCGAACGGACCGAGGTGACGGTGTTCGGCAGCGCATCGGAAACGAACGATCGAGGCGAGGGACAGAATCTTGCCACATTGCTGACCGACATCAACGGCAGAGACGCATCCGGAAACATCACCCGCGCCGAAGACGCACTGATCGACGTCGGGACGGAGCCGTCGGTGATCGGAGACGTCATCATGCCGGAACCCAAGCCGGTCAAGGCGACGTTTACCGTTCCGGAGCAAACGCGACTGTACCATAAGGAGGGCTGTTATTCCTTTACCCGTGCTGCTGTCCTGCAAGTTGAGCAAGGCAATGAAGGGACGTCTTTCTGGCGTGATTGGGACGATATCATGGGGGATGCGGGAAACTGCTATAACGGTCTGGATCACACAAGAAGCAATAACAACCTGACTTCCTGGTCCTTTTTGCCGGACGGGGGGGAAGATCTGGGTAAAATCAAGTATACTGTCGGCGGCATCACACGCGATTTCGGCGGGAAATACTACACGACGGCGATCGATACCAACTATCGCGGTCAGGCCAAGAGCAGTTGGAACGACGCCTTTGCGCCCGGCGACTATTATGATCAGCTTCTGATGTCCTTCGGCTGGGTCAGTCCCGGTCTCAGAAAAACGGGCGCGTTTGTGTGGAGACACCGTTATCTGCGTCCGAAGATCACTCTGACCGTCGGGGGCTGGACGGGGACCAAATTTTTCGATCCCGATACAAGCACCGGACGCACGCAGACTTCGCCAAATAAATGGGAGACATATTGCAGACTCAAAGGACGCAACGACTGGCAATGGAACTGGGACAGTTCCTATCACTATGACGATAAATACGACGTGCCGGACGGACCGTATCTGGACTTCGGCGAGAGCTTCAAGATCGATCTGGATTTCCAGTTCTACGATGCGTGGACGACCAGCGAATCGCATACATATAACAAAGCCATAACGGAAAGCAATAAGGAATCCTGGTTCGACGTTCGTGCAGTCAGCGGACACCGGCGTGTGTTCAATGAACCGAGCATCGATCTGAATCTGTATACGGCAAACGACGCCGACGAGGGAAACGGGTTTACCGTGATCCCCGAAGATAGTTCCCTGTATAAGCAGCTCGCGCCGGTGGTTTCGATCGTTCCGGATCAGGGCGGCGTCAACACGGACAACAAACTCTATGTCGGAACGACTCTGCGGATCGAACCATCCGGACAGGCAAAGAGTTTTGCCGTGATAGACGACGGCATTTACATGACCGATAAGGACGGCAACAAGGTCTGCACGATGACGCGCAACAGCGACGGCACCTGGGATTGCAAGATGATCTGGGACGGAATGACCGGCAACGATCTCAATTCGCAGTTGACCTTGAACGTCGTCTATAACCGCAAACAGACAATCACAATCGATGTCTCGCATTCCGTACCGCAAAACGACGACGGTACGATCAATGACGCCGCCGCCGCAGCAAAACTTGATGAATTGCTTCAGAACGGCATCACGCTTCAGGTCTCCGAACTTCCGGGAAAAGACGGCAAGATGTTCGATACAAAGGAAGTCACCTGGACGCAGGAAAGCGCAGCGCTGTTTACCAAAGTCGGAGCGGGTGTTTACGAAACGATTTTGCCGGTCGACAACCCGCAGACGATCTGCTTCATGCAGGATCCCGCAGACGTGGTTCTGCATGAAGGAAGCGGATATGCCGGAAACGCCAGGATCCCGCTGCAGAACGGTGACTTTTCAACAGACACGCTGACGTTTGTGTTCTATGACGCGGATTATCTGGATGTAACCAGACCCATGACCGTACTGATCGACCATGTGGACGTCTACTTCGACAAAAACGGCGACGGAAAAATCAGCGGCGATCTGGACGAATTCAATATTTTCCAGATCGAAACCGATCCGGAAACCGGGGAACAGACTGACACGTTTATCGACCGGTTTGCAGGTGACTATCCGGATTCGATATTTGCGCCGGTGCTTGATGACGACGGCAAGATCCACCAGTATTTCTTCATGGTGTTTGTGACGACGGGCGCGCGGTCGCTCGTCGCGCCTCCGGATTATACGGGAGACGGAAATGCGCAGCTGCTGCCGGCGTTTATCAGCGCCGTTACGGATCAGCTTGAGGAAGCGAAACTGACCAAAGAGCAGCTTCTGCCCCGCTATATCCGCGGGAGCAGACTGGACGATTTCCCGATGTTCGGCGCGGAAACGACAAAACTCCGCGTGATCGAGATCCCGCTCGGCGGCGATATCGGGAAGATGGAGTACAACGAGGTCACGAACGGTATATATGACGACGACGGCAATATGGTTGATGCGGAAACCGTAAAGGCCTTTACGTGGGAGCCGAATTTTATCGGGAATCTTCTGATCCCCTTCTCTTCGCCTGCTCCGATCATCGATACGGAGAATGTAACCGGCGGAGAGGTCGCGATTGCGGGTGAGAATCCGACACAGAATGCCGACGGTACCTATGCCTATACGGAGCAGGGACTCATTAAGATCAACGGATATCTCGGCGCGTTTGTCGGTCGTTCCGCGTTTACGATCGGCATTCAGGAACAGAAAAAACCGATCAACGCAGCCGAGGGGCAGACTGCCCTCAGCAGTATGGAGGATATCGATCCGGAAACGGTTGAGATCGGTACGGTGCGCTCCGTACCGGATGCAAACAGCTTGGCGAATACGGAGCCTGCGGATGATCCGGGCGATACTGAAGGGGCAGGTCCGCAGAACAACAACGATACCAATCAATTCCAGCAGAATCTCGGCACCAAGCTTCCCGGGCTGCAGATCGGGGTCGGCAATTACGCGACCGTTATTATCGATGGATATACGATCGGCTTCGCAGTCAGCATTCCGATCCTCAAGAAAGAAAAAAGCTGGATGAGTGATGAACAGGACAATACTACGACTGACGGCGCGAATAAGCGCACCTGGACGGATCAGGACGGAACCGTGCATGAAGAGTATACGTATACCTCGAATAACAATGAAGAGGTGAAGGCAACCGTTACAACCAAGGTTGATCCGTCGGATCCGACAAAGCGCACAAAGACGATCGTCACCGAGACGACAGCGCAGGACGGAAGAAGGACCCGCAGGACCGAAGTGCGGGAGCAAAAGCTGGAGAACGGACAGTGGAAAGGCGAAAGGAAGACTATAAAAAGCACCGACCTGGGGATGAAGCCAAATAAGGTGGAAGAGGCGAGCGGGATCGGCACACTGAAAGATTTCTGCACCGCATGCAAGACAGCCGACAGTGGAATGCTCAACAGCTTCATGTCCGGTAATGTCTTGGGTGATTCGTACCAAAAAGCGAAGAACGGTCATTCGACGACCAAGGGAACCAGCGCGACGTTCAGTGTTCAGCTTGCGATCATGTTCGAGTACAATCCGATCGACAACTGTCACTACTTCAAAAACGCGGGCGTTTCCGCAATGCTCGATTTGAATTTCACCCAACAGTTCCGGTTTGTCGGCTGTCCGATTATTTATCTGTACATGAAACTCGGACTGGAAATCAAGGCAAGCATGGGATTGACGTGTTACCGTACTGCGGAATACGGTGCGGCGATCGATTTGTTTACAGCCGGCGGCTACGAGGAACTTCTGCAAGGGGGAGAGATGGTCTTCGAGCTGGATATGCGCAACAACCACAAGAAATACCGCGGATTCGTGATCAATCTGAAGGGTAAAGTCCTGATGCAGCTGTATGACAACGCGGAGTGCAGCGGCGACGCGCTGGCATCCGGCACGCTCGCCGGCGACGGAGGCGAACGCGAGGTCCTGCTGAAGGCGTATGACAAAATCATCTATGTGCGGCTCACACCCGCCGACAGCTCAAGCCAGACCGTAACAAGCCGGCTGCGTCCGATCAAAGGTGCAAAGAGCAAGGTCGCTTTTGACGGATTGACGATCGAGCCGTCTCTGAGCGCGGAGTTCGGCGCAGGTGTCGGCATTGAAATTGTGAAATTTGAGGTGTTCATCAAGGTCAGCACTTCGATCGCCCTCACCATGGGCGGATACCTGCAGGAAACGGATACCTATGAAGGGTTTTATGTGTCCGACTTCAAAGCGACGGTCGCGGTCGGCATCAACCTTACGTTGGTGTTCTTCAATTTCTCGTTGGATGCGATTTCGATCGGATCCGAGGGCAAGCAGCACGGAACCGGCGGGTATTTCGACTGGGACAGCAAGATCACGGCGCTCGCCAGGATGAAAACGCTCAAGGAGTGGAAGTCCTATACCGCAGCAGACGGCAAGCTGCTCGGCACGACCGAACCGCAGGTGCCGTCAAGCGGCGTCAACATCTTCAAGGACAATGCGAATATGCACTTCTATAAGAGCAACGGCGATCCGGTTGACGTGAGTGAAAACGCGCCGACGGATCAGGGATGGACGTTCCGAAAGAACGTTTTGCCGTGGCGCTGGAAGGGCGGAGACTTCATCGGCGAGACGCCCCAGAATCACGATCTCTCGGAAGCGGATAAAGACGATGTGTTCGTAAAGTTCACGCCGCAGGAATCCAAGATTAAGCTGTATTTCAGCGGAAAGGTGCGTGTGTTTATCGGCAGCGACACCACCGGCAAGGAATACAAGAGCTCGCCCGCAAAGATCAATGTCGGCAGCGGGAACGAGGTCAAGATCCTTTTGAAGAAGGGCGCGAAGCTCGACCGGTATGAGGACGCAAGCAGCAGCGGAACGGATTCGACCGAAGAGGTCACGCGGAAGGCGGAAAGCAGTCTTGTCCATATCAGCGGACCGACGGATATCACGGGTACGCAAAAGGTCGTCACCCCGACTTCGGATACCCGCGCGATCACGCCGCTGGGTACGGAAGACTTCCAGCTCTCCGGTTACAATACGTCCGGAGACGCAAAGGAACTGGTCAAAGGTCTTGCGACCGGATACGATTATCTGCTTGTCAAGGCGGGAACAGAGAACTATCTCTTCTATCCGCTGATGATTGACGGAAGCGCGTCGAACGATGATCCGGATCCCGCGCAAAAGACGCCGCAGCTCGTCGTGAGCAAGCTCGTTATGACCGGGGATCTTTCACAAGGCACGGGTCTTGAGCACCCGATCACGGGCGGAACCGAACCGGCATATCTAGTTGTGGACAACGACAGCTATACCGATCTTTCGTTTGATGCGGTGGGATCCCAAGACGAACTTCTTGTCAGCTGGATCACGCATGCCGACGCAGACGGTGATACCTATGCGGTCAAACAGCGGAAGATCCCGCTTTCGGTTGACGCGGAACTGCCGGAGATCGAAACCCTGTACATCGGCAGCGATCCGTGCACTTTGCCAGTGGCGGAAAACGGCAGAACGGTCTGGGTCAGCGCGAACGGAGACGGTTCCTATGACAACGCAAAGCTCAAGTCGTGGCTGATCGCACGGAACGACGGGCTGACCGAGGAGATCCTTGACAATCCCGACCAGGCGTTTGATCCGATGCTCGCGACCGCGGTCTTCCAGTGGGTGACGCTGTCCGCGGTGAATACGATGAACGGCGACAGCAGCGTTCTGAACGTAAAGATCGGAGACAATGTCTTGAGCGACACGCTCTCCAACAGGCATGTACAAAATATCGAAACGGCGACGATCGGCGACAAGATCTATCTGCTTTACAGCACAACACAGACCGTGTATATGGATACGACGCAGGACGTTCCGATCACCGTCGGACCGGATGACATCGATCGCGGCACCGAAAAGGCGGACATCCACCAGCTGTATCTGAGGACGGTGGATCCGAGCGGCTTCTCCGAGGCGATATGCATCCAGTCGGTTGTCGACTATGATACCTGCACAACCGATACAATCGAATCCTCCCGCTTAAAGGACGGCGTCTATACGGGCGGTTCGCTTGAAAAGGAACAGGCGGATCCGTATTATGCCAATCTGCACTTTGTCACCGCCGCGTTCGATAATACTGGGGTGCAGACGATGGCGTTCTTCGAGATGGGCGGCAACACCTGGATGATCAGCCAATCGGATCTGTACGCACTGGTGAACGGCATCAACCGTCCCGTCGAGATCCGGCCGATCTTCAGCGAGCCTGCGGGAACGGACGTTGCGATCGGTTCCGATGGAAACAACCTCGCGATCGTTTATACGGCGCCGGTCAGCAACAGTCTCTCGAACGCGATCTTCATCTCCTGGTGGAATCAGAACGATCAGAACGATCAGAACGAAGGCGCATGGGGCAGCCCCACGATCCTTGCCATGCGCGGGCTGCAGATATACGAGGACCGCATCACCTACGACATGTCGCCGGAGGATACCGAAAAGGCGTATCTCGGAAAGCTGACCACCGGAAGCGGAGCGACCGGCTCGATGGACAAACTGGTCTTCTCGAACCTGCAGATGAGCACCGCAAAGATGATCCATGACGGGATTGAGAACGAGCAGCTCATCATTCTGACGACGGGCGCACTGACAAACCTCAAGGAGGCCACGGTCAACGAAGGCGCCGAACTGGAATACGACACCGTCATACCGGACGGAAAGGCGTCGATCGGTTTCTATGCGATCGGATTCGGCATGGGCGAACAGGCCCTCGGCGAGGGAGACCTTGATTTCTCCAACTGCGACTTTACCACCGGCAGCAGGCTGATCGGCGAAGTCAAATTCCGCAATACCGGAACCGCTGCCCTCCGTGCAAGCGAAGTGAACCCGCTGACGGTCAGACTCATGGTCACAGCAGGCGCGGAGAACAGCCCGGCGCAGGAGATCGCAAAGTGGCAGCTCACCAAATCCGTTGCTTCCGGCAAACAAGTGAAACTTCTCTTTGAGTCGCTTCCGCTGTCGGGAAATCTGCAGAAAGGCGCGACGTTCTATCTGGATATCGAAGAGGATGCGTATTTCACCGACAACTACCACGGAACGGTCGACGATCTGTTCATCGTAAAGGCAGCGCCGGAGCTCAGCTTCTCGAACTTCGATCTGGAGCTGCGTGAGGTCAGGGACGGCATTGCGACCTTCACGATCGACGCGACCGTCGTGAACAACGGTTCCGCATGTGCGGACAATGTGTTCATTCAGTTCAGCTATGACACCGGCGAAAACGATGAATACGGCAACCGCATCTACCATCCGATTGACATTACGGGCAGCGACCTGAAGACCGGCATTCAGACTGCCGTTCGCGGCGTCAGAATGCAGGAGGACTTTACAAACGGCATCTATAAGCTCAACGGATCCGACGGCACAAACATCGATATCGGGTACGGGCGTACCGTAACAGGTCTGCTTTGCGTTCCGGCGGAAAGCTTTGTAAGCAAGGAAGACGTCAGCGGTCTGCACATCAAGGCAGAGATCTATTCCGAATCGGATACGCCGAACTTCCGTTACGGCGTATACAGTTCGGATCACAGCGAGTACAACAAGACGAACAATCGCTTCGAGCAGACGATCAAGCACCACACGGCGCTTCATGTGCCGGACCGCATCACGACTGCGCTCGGCACGACGCTCGTGCTGCCGATCACCTTCCATTCGACCGGAGACAATCCCGATCTGAAGCTGACGGAAATCAGCGACGGCACGCCGGACTGGACGCCGCGCATGGGCATCTGCTACTATGACGCGGAACGCAGGGTCATTGTTGCTGCGCCGAACAGTACCGCGCAGGCATTGATCGACGCGGGCGAGATCCCGACGGGCATCCTGCAGCTCAAGGATATGGACACCAACACGATCGAGCAGATCACGTATCGGATCACCTCGATGGCGCAGGGCGTGAACATCTTCCGCGACGATGCGTCGTTCACCTTCTACGATGCAGACGGCGAAGAAACGATCCTGTATCCCAAAGAGACCGATGATCCCGGCTGGTCGTTCCTGAATAAGGGCGTCTCGACGGGATGGACCGGCGGTGAACCGGGTGAAATACCGATGAACCACGATCTCTCGCAGGCGAATGAGGATGGCGCGTACTTCATATTCGAATCGGTTGCCGATACCATGCAGTTCTACTTCATGGGCGAGATCACGGTGGAATCCTCCCTGTTCGGCACGCAGACGTTCACGTCGTCACCGGCGATGTTTGTATTCGACAACCCGACCGGCGCGATCCACGAGATCAAGGTCACGGCAAAAGCGGGCACGCGGATCGACCGATATGTTGCGACCTATAAGGACGATCCGGTCATTGATCCGGATCCGGATGCGCCGCAGGTGCTGTGGAACCGCAGCTTCCCGGACGTTGCCTCGGTTCTGGAGGACGGTAGCGTTGCGATGACCTGCTACATCACGGACCAGTCCGGTATTACAAACGTGATCTTCAAAGATCAGAAACTGAGCGAGACCACGACGCCGGCGCTTCATAAGTTCAGCGATACGCTGTGGTATTTCGATTACACGTTCACGGATAACGACGAATACCGGATCCGCGTGACCGACATCGTCGGCAACACGGCGGAAAGCACCGTGCATGTGGAGTGGTTCAACAGCGTGCTGAGTACCGGCGCGAATGCGGATGCGCCGGAGTTCAGGCTGGATGATCTCTCCGTCACCGATCCGAACGGGAACCCGGCAGGCATGGATGCGCCGAAGAACTATACGCCGTGGCTGAAGAGCGGATATGCGCTGCGCGAGGACGAGCAGAGCAAAGCGATGGCATATACGGACGGCGTTTTTTCGGACACACCGCTGGACAAGGCGGAAGAGGAGCGCTGGCTGATAGGAGAAGACGGCATCTACCAGGTACGCGTGGATCGCGCGGACGGTACATGGGCAAGGGCGATTGTTCTGATCGACGGGATTGATACCGTTCCGCCCACGCTGACCGTAAAGACGGAGGAGAACCGGCTGCGGATCAACGCGACCGACAATCGGTCGATCGCGAGTCTGACGGTCAACGGTTATCCTCTGGCGGTCAACGGAAGCGCATTCAAGGGCTTCTTCCCGCTGACGTTCACCGGAGATTATACCGTCAGCGTTGCGGACGCGGCGGGTAATGTGACCGAGAAGACGGTGCGCGTTGAGGTTCCGCTCGCCATCAAGGACATGCAGGCACATATTCTCTGTCCGAACGGGAATATTTCCACAGAGGTCACCGTACAGAAAAAGGATCTCATAGGCGGCGAATTTGACCCCGCGATCAGCGATCCGGCACAAGGCGTTTACGATGCGCCTTACGAGATCGCGCTTGCGCCCGAAGACGCGACGGAGCCTCCGGAAAGCGGATGGACGCCCGTAAACGAAAGCTGCACCCTTACGGTGGAGGAAGGCGTGTATGTACTGTTCGTGCGCGACGGCGCGGGCAACACCGCGCAATGGCCGAATGCGCTCTATCTGTACCATCCCGAGAGCTGGAAGCAGCCGACCTATGAATGGACCGAAACGGAGACGGGCTATGATGTGACGGCAACCACGGTCTGTGCGCTCGATGCGACGCATACCGAGACCGAAACCGTTCAGGTGAGCGGCGTAGTTGCGGAAGAACCGACCTGCGAGGCGGACGGCGTCATGATCTTTACGGCGACGTTTGAAAACGATCTGTTTGCCGCACAGGTGAAATACGTACCGATCCCGAAGATTGGGCATGAATGGCAGGAACCCACATACAACTGGACATATGAAGAGGAATATGGCTGGATCGCGGAAGCGACTTCGGTCTGCGCGCACGATCCGGAGCACATCGTGTTTGAACGGGTCGCTGCGGAATTGAGTACCATTACGGAACCGACATGCGAAGAAGAGGGCGAGATGCTCTGCACGGGAACGTTTGAGGACGAGCTGTTCACGACACAGACGATGACGCAGCCGATCCCGCCGACCGGACATGACTGGGGTGAGCCGACCTATGAATGGGTCGAGACGGAAACCGGTTATACCGTAACGGCCACAACGGTCTGCAAGCATGATCCTTCGCATATCGGAACCGAAACGAACGAAGCGACATACGCCGTCGTCATACCGCCGACGACAAAAGCGGACGGTCTCGGCCGTTTCACAGTAACATTCACGGACGAACGCTTTACGACACAGACAAAGGACATTGTGCTTCCGATGCTGCTGCCGACGTTCTTCGGCGGAAACGTCCTTGCCGCGGATGTGACGGAGTATACGGATGACGGAGCGTTTTGTCGGTACGACGTCATGATCCGGAATGTCGACGTCGACCGGAATGCCGTCTCCATGCAGGTGTTTGTCGGATATGATCCTTCGATCCTGACCTTTGTTGAGGCAAGGACGGCGTTCGAAGGCAATCTCGGCGTCAATGATACGGATGGCACGGTCCGGTTCGCGTGGGCGACGGATGGCAATGCGATCCCGCTGCCGGACGGCACGGTGGTAGTATCGCTGTACTTTGCCATTGCGGATGACGTTCCCAACGGCACGATCGCCGCGCTGACCTTCGGAGAGGAGACCGGGTTTGCGTATCTTGATGAGACCGGAGGTACGGCGGAAGCGGATCCGGTGCTGTATGAGGACGGAAGCATACAGCTCAGCGTACCGGAATCGGTGACGATTGCCGGCGAAGACGTGATCGCAAACGATATCTGGATCCGGGAAGACGGCGAATTGCTCTATCGCTATGATCTGCGGATACGCGATCTGCCTGAGGCGGGGCTCATGGTCAACAGCGCGCAGATCTTCCTGACATATGACGAGACCCTGCTTTCGTTCCGCAAAGCGGAAGGCGCGGTCGACTGGATCGTGTCGGAGAAGAACGGCAAGTTGCTGTGTGCATGGGCTTCCGACACGGAAGTTCTGATGCGGAACGACGATATCGTGCTGACGCTCTGGTTCGCAAAGGGCGGGAACGCGCAGCCGGGCGCAAAGGCGGACATCACATTCACGGTCAATTCACTGAATCAGCCGAGCTCCGTATCGTTCCTGTTCATGAACCGGGTCAGCGAGGTCGACGCATTGACGATCGACGGCAGCATCACGTTCGAGGCGCCGCTTTACGGCGACGCGAACTGCGACGGCATGATCACAGCAGCGGACGCAGCAATGATCCTCCGTTCGATTGTCGAACTCTCCGAACTCAGCCGCCGCGGTATGCTCAACGCGGACGTGGACGGTGACGGAGAGGTCACGGCAGCGGACGCGGCGCTGGTGCTGCGCTTCGTCATCGGACTGATCCCCGTATTCCCTGTCGAAACCCCATAATGTCAAAAAACAGTGCGGCGTCCGATGCATACACCGGATGCCGTAAATTTTACTTTTTGAAGCGCTGCGGACTGCGGGGAAACGCGGGCACTTGTGCGTTTCCGAAGAAAGAGGTATACTGTCAATCAAAGAACGGCAGCGCAGTGTCGCAGGGAAAAGCAGGGACAGCGTGCCTGCATGTAAGCGAAAAGAAAGGAGCTTTTCAGGACGCGGATATGAGGATCAGAAGGACCTTTTTTGCAGACAGCGAGCACGTCGGGGAGATCGTACGGTTCGTCGGCGAACGGCTTGAACGCTGCGACATGAAAAACAGGGACCGGGTCATGGCGGAGCTTACGGTGGAGGAAGCGGTGGGGAGTCTGATCGCGCACAGCGGCGCATCCGGACGTTCCGACGCCGATACGCCGGAAAAGCTGCGCGTTGAACTGAAGGGATCCCGAAGAAACCTGACGGTTGAGCTTGCGCTGAAAGGCGAGGAATACGCCCTTGCAGACGAGATCGCGTCCACCGCCGTCTCCGTGGACGACGACACAGGACCCGAGACACAGGCAGCGATACGCAATATCATCCTGAACTCGGTGGCAGGCGGTCTGAAGTACCGCCACAGAAACGGCGTCAACTATATCAGGATGCTCTTGGTAAAGCCCGTACGCGCACATCTCATCTGGACAATCGGAGCGCTGCTGCTCGGAGCCGTATGCGGCGTGCTGTGCGCTTCGTTTGCGCCGGAATCGGTGAACACAGCGTTAAACACGTATTTCCTGGTTCCGGTGAAGACGATGTTCATGAATGCGCTGAAAATGATCGTCGCACCGGTCGTGTTCTTTTCGATTGTTTCCTGCATTGTCGGCTTTTCGGATCTGTCTTCTCTCGGACGTATCGGCGGAAAGATCATAGGACTGTATCTGCTGACGACGGTCATTGCGGTCGGCGTCGGGGTCGGCGCCTTTTATCTGCTGAAACCGGGGCACACGTTGCTTGCGGCGGGTCTGATGCAGGATGCTTCCTCCATTACGACGCAGACGATCGATGTGTCGGTGAAGGATATGATCGTAAATATCATTCCGACGAACCTTGTTGATCCGTTCCAGAAATCAAATATGATGCAGCTGATTTTTCTTGCGGTACTGCTTGGCGTTGGGGCGGGGCTGATCGGCAAGTATTCGAAGGTGCTCAAGGATCTGTTTCAGGCGCTGAACGACCTGTTCCTGAAGGTTACTGGATTCATCATTCATCTGATGCCGATCGCGGTGTTCTGCTCGGTCATGTCACTGATGCTTTCGACGGGGGTCGGTTCGGTTCTCTCGCTTCTGGAGATGCTGGGCACGTTTGTTTTCGGTCTGCTGATCATGGCGGTTGTTTACAGCCTGATGATCCTTTTGATCGGCAGAATGAATCCGCTGCCTTTTGTTCGAAAGTATGCGCCGTATATGCTGCAGGTGTTTTCAATGTCCTCCTCCAACGCGGCGATCCCGCTGAACATGGAGGCATGCGGTAAGACGCTGGGCATTCATGAAAACGTGTATTCGCTTTCCATACCGCTCGGGGCGACGGTCAATATGGACGGAAGCTGTGTCTATATGGCGGTCTTTGCGTTGACGCTTGCACATGCATACGGGATTCCCATCAGCGGAGCGGCTTTGGTTTCTTTGATCATCACAATCATTGTGCTGTCGGTCGGCGCGCCGGGCATACCCGGCGCCGGACTGATCTGTCTGTCCGTTCTGCTTGCGCAGATCAACGTGCCGATCGAAGCGGTAGGGCTGGTGATGGGGATCGACGCTCTGTGCGCAATGTTCCGCGCAACCAGCAACTGCTATGGGGACGTTGCCATGACCGTGATCGTTGCCGGAAGCGAACGCAAGCTCGACGTGGGCGTTTACCGCGCAAAATAGAGGGATCGAAAACCGCGTCAAATCAAAAAACACAGACCGTTCGTTTAAGGCACTTCACTTAACGACAGTATAGATGAATTGTCAAACTAAGTGCAACACTGAGAGATAGAAAGATCAAACAAATCAACCGGTTTATTGAAGCCGAGAATTTTCTTGGGCCTGGCGTTAAT
>CADAPG010000036.1:17404-17741 GCA_902789675.1 uncultured Eubacteriales bacterium | reverse complement strand
TTTCCAGATGCTCCTCAAAGTTCCGGATCTCCTCTTCCGTAAAACCCTGATAAAAAATGGTGCTCATCCTGTCAGAGACGGCGTCATAATCTTCCTTCAATGCTTTGGCTTTATCGGTAAGGAAGATGAGGGTCTTTCTCTTATCTCCGGAGTCCTGCTGACGGATGATCAGGCCGGATTTTTCCATACGTTCAAGCATCGTCGTCAAAGAAGTAATAGCCAGCCCGCACCTCTCTGAGATTGTTTTGATCGGCACTCCGTCTTCTTGCCAAAGCACATAGAGTATCCTGCCCTGAGCGCCATTAAACGCTTCGATTCCCTGGGCTGTCAGTATTTT
>CADAPG010000036.1:0-17345 GCA_902789675.1 uncultured Eubacteriales bacterium | reverse complement strand
ATTGCTACTATATAGGAGAATCCTGCTTTTGTCAACAGTCATTTTTATGATCTGATGAAACCGCCTGGGCTTTCACCGGTCATCTACAGTACGCCCTCTGTTCCCGGTTGAGATTCATCAAATAAGGTTTTATACAGCAGCAAAGAGAAATGTCCTTGGTTTTTTATCTATAATTGTCCACGAACAATCTGTGGTATTCTAAATCGCTCAACAATGAAGTGACGGCGTGTAGAAGCTCTCAGATCGCGCTAAAACAACGCCTAATGTTGGCATAAAAGGGATATGCCAAATATGCCAAATCGTATGCCAATTTCCCATCAAGAGTTATAGATTTCTATAGTTTTATAGAGTTGTCACTCTTATGGAGATGCCAGATATATAGGCGTTTATAGGATGTGAAAGGATGTTGCCGAACAATGGATTCTAAATCCCGACCATGAAGCCCAGAGGGATATAGAGAGTTACATAGGGTTTTATAGAGTTTTATAACGTTGTGGTTTCATTTAATTTACCACATGGTACACCAATTTAGCGGCAAAACGTTATAACACAATATAACATTCTACGAATTCGATCGAGTTGTTTGTTCAAAACGACTCGATTCTTTTTCTGTGAATCAATGTCGATAAAATGATATTGCCGATAGGCATACATCATTTTATGGAGGTTCTGATAATGAACGCAAGCAACAGTGTCCCCATTTGGGAAAAGGTCACCCTTACTATTGACGAAGCAGCCACATACTCCAACATCGGTCAGCAGACGTTGCGGAGATTAACAAAGCAGGATCATTGTCCTTTTGTTCTGTGGGTAGGGACTAAATGTCTAATCAAGCGAGAGCCCTTTGAAGAGTATCTCCGCAGAACGTTTTCGGTATAGGAGGAGTTCTGCAATGAAACAAATCGTTCGATATGATTCAAATCATCAACGGCTCAAAACCGGAGAATATGAAAAAAACGGATTCTATGAGTACCGCTATACCGTCTTTGGGCATTCTTTCTCTTTCTATAGCAAAACGCTGGAAGGCCTTCGTGTAATTGAGGAGACAGTCGATTCTCAGAATAACACTTTTCAGAAGTCTCTCGTACATCGTTCTATGACACTCAATGATTTGTTTATGCTATGGAAAAGTCTAAAACGCGGCATTCGGGACAGCACATTCCAGAATTATGTGTGGATGTATGACTCATATGTTAGGGAGGCACTCGGAAGACTGTATATCGTTTCCCTAAAGAAAACAGACATCAAGCGATTCTACAACTATCTTGCTGATGAACGGCGGCTGATGCTCGGAACGATTGACCGTGTCCACGGCGTACTACATCAAGTTTTGCAGCTTGCCGTCGATGATGACCTGATCCCACACAATCCGGCAGATAATGCAATGCGTGAATTGATGCGCGCAAGAAACTTTGATCAAAAGAAACCGCTTGCGCTTTCTAAAGCAGAGCAGGATCTTCTCCTTCGTTTTCTATCAAACAGTCCTACCTTCTCTCGATGGATCCCGATCATCACGGTTTTTCTCGGCACAGGAATGCGTGTTGGTGAACTTACAGGGCTACGTTGGTGCGATGTAGATAAGGAAAACAAATATATCGACGTTAATCACACACTGGTCTACTATGACAAAGGAGACCATCATTGTTCTTTTGCCATCAATGATACAAAGACTCCTTCAAGCAAGCGCATAATTCCCATGACAGACACAGTGAAGAGAGCGTTTTTGCAAGAGAGGGAATGGCAAAAAACGCAAGGTATTTGCTGTCTAGCTGAAGTGGATGGTTATACTGACTTCGTGTTTCTCAACCGTTTTGGGATGCTTTTACAGCAGGGAGTGCTGAACAAAGCGTTCCGTCGAATCGTCCGTGACTGCAACGATCAGGAATATCTCAAAGCCGAATCGCCTCCTGTTCTATTGCCGCAGTTTAGTTGCCATTCACTGCGACACACGTTTGCGACGAACCTTGTTTCCAATCCTAACATCAGTATCAAGGCAGTACAATACCTGCTTGGTCACGCAGACGTTTCAACCACACTGAACATCTATTGTCATTGCACAAAAGAAATACTGGAACAAGCTTTATCCGCAATGGAAGATCATAAAGAGTCATCCATAGTAGCTTCCCTTCAAGCATACAACACTACACAGGGAACAATACCGCCAGAGATGTATTGCAGCGAAGGATGATTATGCGTCTCTGTCAGTAGTTGAAGAATCAGTCTTATTGCCGCATAATGGACAATATGAACATGAAAGGATTGTGCTTTGGTTGCGAAAAAAAGCAGCGGCACGCCGTTTTCGGTGTGCCGAACTGTTTTTCAGATTGATCGAATGCTTTCTATCTTCAGTTCAAATACCCATTCCTTGCTTTGACGTTGAACCGCGCTTCCAGCAGGTGCATCTGCTCGTCGGTGATGGTGTTGACGAGCGGCAGGTGGGCGATCTTGAGATAGATCTCCGCGGCCTTTTCCGCCGTCTCGATCAGGCCGAAGGTCTCGTCCAAATCCTTGCCCGCGCCGTAGATGCCGTGCTGGGCCCAGACGACCAGGCGGGCCGTCTCCATCTTCTTCGCCGTGGCCTCGCCGATCTCGTTGGTGCCGCAGAGCATCCAGGGGAGCACGTTCACCCCGTCCGGGAAGACGACAATGCACTCCGTGCACATCTGCCACAGGGTGCGGGTGAAGGCCCGCTCGTCCAAATCGTGAACGTAGGTCATGGCAAGGAGGTTCGCCGGATGACAGTGCATGATCACCCGGTTCTCGGGGTCCGCCTTCATGCGGGCCACATGGCTCATCATGTGGGCCGGGAACTCACTGGTGAACCTGCCGCCGCCAGAAAAGCCCCAAAGGACTTCCGCCTCCCTGCCGTTGTCGGCCAGGCGGACGATGCCCAAATTCACCTCCGGCGCGTACTGCACGTTTTTGAAATACTTGCCCGTGCCCGTGACAAGGAAGCACTTTCCGTCCAGTTCGGGCGCTTCGAAGCCCGTGGGGATGGTGCGCAGAACGTTGTTCAGGTTCAGGTATTTCGCCACGTCCGCCTCGTCCAGCAGCAGGCTGATATTCCCGCCGTTTCTTTCGTCCCAGCCGTGGTCGTACATGTTCGTGGCGGTGCGGATCATCTCCACCATCCAGGGTGCGGTCAAAACATCTTTCATGCTCTTGCCTCCAGGATTTCCTTTTCGTATGTTTCGATCTCGCTGTACCATTCGCCGTCGGCGGGTCGATTGCATCTTCTGCAATACTCGTTCCATACCTCGCCGAACGGCAGGGTCTTGAGTTCTTCCTGCATCACCATCAGTCTGGTGAAATTGCCCTCGTCCTGCAACGCCTTCAGCACGTCGTTCGGCTGCAGCAGCGCAAACAGGAGCGCCTTTTGCACGTTGCGGAAGCCGGTCACCCATGCGGAAATGCGGTTGATGCTTGCGTCGAAGTAGTCGAGGGCGATGTGCACCCGATCGAGGCCGCAGCGCACAATCTCCTTTGCGATCTCTCTGGTCTCGTCGTCGAACAGCACCACATGATCGCTGTCCCAGCGGATCGGGCGCGTGACGTGCAGCGCGATCTCCGGGAAGAACGCTAAAAGCGCGGGGATCTTGTCGCTCACGACCTCGGTCGGGTGATAATGTCCGTTGTCCATCAGGGGGATGCATTTCTCCTTGTTCATGGCGGCATAACTGAGTGCGAACTCACCGCTGCCGACAGTGTAAGCTTCCACGCCGATCCCAAAGACCTTCGACTCGATGCACGGCTTGACCTTGTTGAAATCATACGGCTCGGAGAGGATCTCGTCAATGCTTTCTTTATAGCGCACGCGCGGACCCATACGGTCGGCGGGGATGTCCTTGAAGCCGTCGCCGATCCAGATGTTCATAACGCAGGGCTCGCCGAGTTGTTCCGCAAGATACGAGGAAATGCGGATGCATGCCTTGCCGTGCTCGATCCAGAAGCGGCGGGTTTCCGCATTGGGCGAAGAGAGCGTTAAGGGATCGCAGTTCGGATGGCTGAAAAACGTCGGATTGAAATCACAGCCCAAGCCGCGCTCTTTACAGAACTGAACCCATTTTTCAAAATGCTTCGGCTCCAGTTTGTCGCGGTCTGCCCAACCGCCGTTTTCGAAGATGGCATAGCTGGCATGCAGGTTCATCTTGGGCCTGCCGGGAATCAGCTTCAATGCTTCGTCCAAATCGGCCATCAATTCCTCCGGCGTGCGGGCACGACCGGGGTAGTTGCCGGTGGTCTGGATGCCGCCGGTCAAGGGCTTATTCGGGTCGGTGTCGAAGCCCCGCACGTCGTCCCCCTGCCAGCAGTGCAGCGACACCGGAACGGTTTTCAGCGTTTCAATGGCCTCTTCGACATCCACGCCGTAGGCGGCGTACTTATCTTTTGCTTCCTGGTAGCTCATGTATCTGCCTCCATTTGAATCTTTAGGTTCCCCAGCGCCGTTGCCTCGATGGGCAGGGCGATCACTTGCTTGCCGGTGGCTTCCTCGGTCAGGCGGTTGAGAAAGGCGTTTCTGGCCCCGCCGCCCACGATGTACAGTCGATCATACCACGTTTGGGTGTTTCGTTCCAGTTCCGCGATTGCGTTCATGTAGGACAGCGCCAGCGAACGGTAGGCGCAGCGGAAGTAATCGCCAATGGTCCTGGGTTTTACAGACAGGGCCGCGTCGAATGCCTCGACCATGCTCTTCGGCGCAAGAAACGCGGAAGCATTTGCGTCCACCGTTTCCTCAAACGTGCTCTGTTCCGCTTCCGCAGTGATCTCGTTCCACGGCTTGTGCGGGCAAAGCTCTTCCCGCAATCGGTTCACCAGCCACATGCCCATGATGTTCTTCTGGTACCGGGTGTAGCCCACGCCGCCCTCGTTGGACCAGTTGGCGGCCCGGGAGGCTTCGTCCGTGAGGGGGTTGGGGACCTTGACTCCCAGCAGGCTCCAGGTGCCGCTGGAGATATAGGGCGCGTTCCCCTCCATGGGGATGCCCTCCACAGCGGAGCCCGTGTCGTGGGTGGCGCAGAGGACGACCCGGATGCCCTCGTATTCCCCGACGGCCGTCCCCGGCGGCTGCAGTTTGTTGAACAGATGCCCGGGCAGGCCCAGGGCCCGGATGATTTCGGGATCAAATTCGCCCGTCTCGGCGCTGACCAAGCCGCCTGTGGTGGCGTTGGTATGCTCATGGCTTTTCGTGCCGCAAAGGCGATACATCAGGTATTCCGGCATCATGAGGAAGTCCGTGACGCCGTCGAGCCGCCCGGCTTCCTTGTCCGCGAACAGTTGATAGACGGTGTTGAAGGGCTGGAACTGGATACCCGTCCGGCGATAGAGCTCGGAAAACGGAAGCTTTTCATGCACCTTCGGGATGACCGCTTCGGTGCGCGAATCGCGGTAGGCATACACGGGATACACCGTTTCGTCGCCTTTCAAAAGCACGTAGTCCACGCCCCAGGTGTCGATGGAAAGCGATTGGATCTCGTATTTCGCCCGCGCCTTTTCGATACCCGCCTTGACGTGGGAAAGCAGCACCTCCGTGTCCCAGCAGAGATGTCCGTCGATCTCGGTGACACCGTTGGGGAAACGGTAGACCTCTTCGGTCTTCATCTGACCGTCCTCCGTCCAGCCCACGATGTGCCGACCGGAGGAAGCGCCGATGTCGATGGCCAGATAACGCTTCATTCTGTATAATACTTCCTCAAGAAATAAGCCGGGGCGCAGCTCCATGCGTGGCAATAGCTCAGCACGATCGTGCCGCCGTAGGGAGATTCGTTCGGGTTTTCGGGGTTATACAGTTCCCAGAAGGTGTCGGCCCCTTCGTTCGCCATGCCGCCCCAATAGGCGCGCAGCGTGTTCAGCGCATCCTCCCGTCTGCCGGTGTCGATCAGCGCCTGCACATAATGGTGATACATGTACGGCGTCACCATACCGATCACCCCGTCTGTATTTTCGGCGCGGAACAGGATCTCCGCATTGGTGCTCGCGCCGCCGAGGATCATCCACACCTGGGAGGCAATTGAGACCTGACGGGCTTTCCCGGAAACGAAAAGACCTTTCTTTGCGTCGAACAAATACCGAAGCGCGGCGTCACGCTTTTGTGCATAGTCCGCCTCGATCTGCGTGGCAAGCTTTGTATCTTCAAGCGTCTCTGCGATTTGCTTTGCCGCTTTCAGGCAGTACAAATAGGTTCCCTGCGCGCTTGCCTGCTTGTTCAGCTGCAAATTCCAGTCCGTAAAGCACCAGCCGAGCACATCGCTGTCTCGCACAAGACCCGATGCATCGAACGAAGCCTGCGCCAGTTCGATCTGCCGATACGCGACGGGCCAAAGCTCCGAAAGCGTATCCCGGTCGCCTGTTGCTTCGTAATAATCCAGAAGCGCCGGCACGAACAACAGCGAATAATCGAACATGGCGGTATCGTCCGCTTCGATCTCCGGTTCGGAAAAGATTGCCGCGCTGATCTGCCCGTTTTCAAATGTGCTGCCCGCAAACAGATAGAGACAGCGCCTGACAAGGTCGAACCTGCGATAGGTCTGCGTGTTTGCAAGCGCCTGCAGCCGAAGATCGCCGATCCACAGCCGTCGATCACGCTTCGGACCGTCCTCGAAGACATCCTGCATGCAGTCGTGCAAGGTCCTGCAGGCGATGCGATCGATCGTCGAGAGTTCCCTGTCCTGCGTCTGATAGGGT
This sequence comes from uncultured Eubacteriales bacterium, assembly GCA_902789675.1. Lineage (GTDB taxonomy): Bacteria > Bacillota > Clostridia > Christensenellales > CAG-138 > UBA3792. The sequence continues at coordinate 10,664 of CADAPG010000036.1, read as the reverse complement.
TTCAAATCCGCATCGTTTGCAGAGGAAACGGCTTCGCACTGCGCTTCCTCCACCTTGAGACGATATTTTGAACTGATCCCGAGAACGGTCAGCTTCAAATAGCGAAACGCATACCGGCGCGAGAGTTTGACGATGCTCGGAAACGTATCTACATGGATGCGCTCCTGCTGGATCCAGCTTTTGCTGACCCAGCCGTTGTAGCTTTGCACATCCTCGGAAAACTCCTGTTTGCGCTCTGCAAACTGCAATTCGATCCAAGCCGGCGCGTCGGGGTGGCTGCCCTCAAAGGCAAGGGACAGCGTGACGAAGCCGACCAGATGCTCTTGAAAGTCGAGCACGAGCGAATCGCCATCTTTGAGCGTATTTTTTTGCACCTGTGCAGATACCGTTCGCCGGTTCAGAATCGGCTTAAACGCTTCCGCCGTGTTCAAAAATTGCGCATTACGAATCATAGTTTACAAAATCTCCGTCAATTCTTCTACCGACTGTAAGTTCCAATCGCCTGCGCCTTCGTTCGAGGCGTCCCCGACACAAGCAGCCTTCATGCCGCCCACGTGCGCCGCCTGCGCACCAGAAACCGCGTCTTCAACAACAAGGCAGCGGGAAGGCGCAACGTTCAGCATCTGCGCCGCTTTCAAAAAGACCTCCGGATCGGGCTTGGAATGCGTAATGTTGTTTCCGTCCGACACCGCATCGAAATATCCGCCTAACCCAATCTGCTGCAGGATAAAAGGCGCATTTTTAGAAGAAGACCCGATGGCAAGAAGATACCGTTTTTCTCGCAGCGTGTCAAGCGTCCGTTTGACCTCTTTCGGCAGATCGTCGGGCGTCATTTCAGACAAAAGCTGTTTGTAGATTTCGTTCTTTTGTGCCGCAAGCGCTTCCTTTTCTGCATCGGAAAACGGGCATGCGCTTTTTTCCAGAATAATCTCCAGACTCGCCATGCGGCTGACGCCGCGCAGACGGTTGTTGATGGTGCGGTCGAACGGAATGCCGTTGTTGTCCGCAATCGCCTTCCATGCACGATAGTGATACTCGTCCGTATAGCAGATGACACCGTCCAGATCAAAGATGATCGCATCGAATTCTCTTACCATTTTGTATCCTCCCTCCCGCAGAACGGGTCAATCGGGCTGACGCCGTAAAATGCGCTCCGACCCATCAGTTTTTCCATAACAGCCTCTCGGAAATCCGGCGTTCCAGCGTATGCGTTGATATACGTTTTGATCATCGGCGCGTCGAACAGGTGATACGGATATGCCGTGCTGATCATCAGCGTCGGTACCTCCGCCGCGAACCACGGCGCATCGTCTCCGAGCCCGAATGTCACGTTCCAGTTCAGCCGCAGCGTCGTGTTGTTGGACGCATTTTCCATGTTGCAGATGTACACATACAGGTCGTAGTCCTCGTGTACTTCCCGAATACTGCGGTACATTTCATGCAGCAGCGCAAGTTTTTCCGGGGGCAGGTTCGGAATGTCCGCCATGTCCTGCACGGTGATGCCGACTCTGCGGTCACGCACAGTGACCGAAAAACCTTCGCGCCTAAAGAGTTCCTTCCATGCCTGCACAACCGGATGCGCGGGGCTCGGATCCTTTTGAATGACGTTGAGATAGACGCGCGGATAGCGCTTCGACGACAGCGGCAAAAGCTTTTGCGTGTCCTTGACCAGCGTGATCGCGCGGTCCGCCGTTTCCTTTGCCCATGCACGATGCTGCTCGCATCCGACGATCGCGGTCTCGCTTGCCTCCGGTACCAGCGTGTTCGTCTTTTGATTCGCAAACAATCCAAGCGACGCCTTTAGGGCAAGGATGCGCGTGACCGCTTCGTCAAGCCGCGCTTCGGAACAGAGTCCCGTTCTTATACCGCTCAGCAAATACGCGTAGTCCTCGTCGAGATCCTTGTTGAACAGGATCATATCCGCGCCGGCTTCGATCGCGGTGGGAACGGCGCGCTCGCGCGGCATGGCGGCGGTAAATCCGACCATCGGCGTCGCGTCGGTGCAGATAAGTCCGTTGAAGCCGAGCGAATCGCGAAGCAGGCCCGAAAGCAGCGAGCGCGACAGGCTTGCCGGCAGAAAGCGTTCCGCTTCGCTCGCGTAGGCTGGGAGCGCGATATGACCGACCATCACGGATTGCGCTCCTTCGTCGATCAGCGCACGATAGACTTTGCCGTAGCTGTCGTCCCACGCTGTTCGATCCAGCGTGTTGACGCTCGTTAAGATGTGCTGATCGCGTTCGTCCACGCCGTCGCCCGGGAAGTGCTTGATCGCGACGGCGACGCCGCTTTCCTTTGCGCCGCGCATGAACGCCTTGGCGCAGGCAACGACCCGATCCGGATCGCTTCCGAAAGTGCGCACATTGGTGATCGGGTTGTGAAACTCATAGTTGATGTCCACGATCGGCGCAAAACTCCAGTTCAGTCCGAGCGCCGCGCCCTCCGAACAGGCGACCTTGCCCATGCGGTACGCATAGACGGGATCGTTTGCCGCTGCGGTCGCCATCGGCTGCCCGAAGGAGGTACCCTCGTAGGCGATGCCGTCGCCGCCGTGCTCCGTGTTCGCCGCGAGCAGCAGCGGGATCTTTGCCATGGACTGCACCGTGCGGTGAACGCTTTGGATGGCTTTCGCGGTATCGGGACGGTACATGATGCCGCCGATGCCGATTTCCTGGATCCGGTGCACAAGTTCGCTCGGATCTGCAGTCAGCCCCATCGGGCAGAACACCTGTCCTGCCTTTTCTTCGAGCGTCATATTCTTTAGGGTTTCCTGCACCAGCCCAACGGACGCATCGTCGAGGAAAAACGGTTTTGCTTTGAGATTGAACATAATAACCTCTTTATTAGTAGGGGCGATCCCTCGATCGCCCGCTGATTTGCAAAATTAAGCTTTGATCGGCTTGAACAGTTTTTTCAGCAAGCCTTCGTTGTTGAGATAGATCAGAAAGACGACCAGCAGAACCGCGTTGATGATCGACTGCATGGATGCGCTGATCTCGTTGGAGAATGCGGCAAACGTGGAATTGAGCATGGACATACAGACCGCGGCAAGGAAATAGCCGAGCTTGTCATTACTGAATCTTCCGATATAGCCGCCGATGAACATCGGCAGAAACGCGGTGAACATGATGCCGATGGAGCCGAAGTTCAGTGCGCCGCCGTTGATATTCGAGCTGCGCGCCGCGTTCAAAAAGCCCACAAGTCCCATCAGCGCGCCGCAGATGACGTAGCAGAGAAGCGCGTTCGGAACCTCGCGGATGCCGGTGTTGACGGCAACCTTCTGTCCGCTTTGCAGCGCCTTATAGTCATAGCCGAAACGGGTGTGGTCAAACAGGTAGATCATCAGCGCAAGAACGACAACGATCAGGATTGCGGGGAAATACCAGTTGCCCGCAAACGCAGTCATAGACGGATTGCGTACCTCGTCCATCACGTATTTTCCGGAGGTCACGGTGAACGTGACGCCTTCGTAGATCAGCGTGACGCCGAGAGAGGTGATGATCGGGGGGATCTTCAAAGACACATAAAGCGCACCGGAAGCAAGCCCTAAAATTGCGCCGAACAGGATCCCGAAAACGAGCATTGCAATCGCGCTGCCCGTGCCGCCGTGCAGAAGCTGTTGTGTCACCTTTGCGGCAAGCACCGACGAGAGGACCGCCATGGAGCCGAGCGAAAAATCAAACCGTCCGCTGTTCAGGTTAACCGACAGCGCCATGGTCGTGATCATCACGATGGCGGTGTACTGCACAAAGTAGTTAAAGCCGGTTCGGTTCGCGATCATGCTCTTGCCGCCGATTGCGCAGAGAATCAAGAGGATCGCTGTGACAATGCACGGAATGGCGAGCGTACCGATGATTTTTCGACTTGTTTTCATAGTGGATCCCTCCCGGAAAATCTGCTCCCCGGACGAGGCGGTGCTGCCCCGCCGGGGAGGGAATGATTACATGGATTACTTGGATGCGACCAGCGCTGCGAAATCGGAGTAAGAGACCTTGCCGATCACCTTGTCCAGCGCTTCCTTGTTGAAGATCGGGTTGTCGCCCTTGTCGCCGTTGAAGATGCTGTCGAACGTCGCGCTGTCAGTTGCAACGAGGTAGTTCTGGCTCAGCGAGATCGCGTTGCCGTTTTCGTCACGGATCGGGTTGCCCTTGACCGCGTTCATCGTCGCCGCAAAGATCGGGCCGATGCTGGAGGAGTACTTGCCCGCAAGATAGACCAGCGTGCCGTCCTTCATGTTCGCCGCGTTGCCGGTGGTGAAGGAGTCGATGTCCGCATACGGGATCTTTGCGCCGTTCAGCGCGTCTGCAAAGAACGTCGTCGCCATACCGACGGACAGGAACGCATCGGGCGTCTGACCGACGATCGCAAACAGCTCGTCAAAGGTGGTATCGCCGAAGCCCTGGAAGTAGCCGATCACCTGAACGTCCGTGCAGGCAACCTTGCTCATGTCCACACCCTGGTCGCCGAAAAGCTGCCCTGCAATGCCGTCCTTATCGGAAGCGCCGCCGTAGGTGCAGCCGAGACCTGCGAGAACGCCCGCGGTGCGATACACATGCATCGGGTTCGGAATGAACGCGCCGTAGATGCCGACTTTCTTCACGCCCTGATCGGCAAAGTGCTTGCCCATCGCGTAGCCCGCTTCAAACTCGGTGTCCATGCTCGGTCCGATCTGGCCGACGAAGTACGGATTGCTCTTGTACTGCTCGAACTGCGCATCGTCCAGCATACCGGAGACGACCGCGTAATACAGCTTGTTTGCCGCAGCGGTTTCGATCTGCGTTGCGCGGTCCGCACTCGAAAGGGACAGGATCGCATCGTAGCCCTGCGCCGCAAACTTTTCGATCGCGCTCTTTTCGGCCGCCGCATCCGCAAGCTGCTCGGTATAGGTGAAGGTCACGTTGTAGTTCTTGGCAATGTAGTTTTCATAGTAGGCACGGAAGCCCAGCGCTTCCTCGCCGCTGACGTCCGCCACCAGGACGCCGATCTTGACGGTCTTGTCTTCCGTCTGATTGTTGCTGCCGCTGCAGGCGATTAAGGCGAATACCATCGCAAGTGCGAGAAGCATGGCAAAGATCTTTTTCATGTTTGTTCCTCCGTTATGTTTTTTTGTTTGGTGTATAGTAAACGCTTTCACGTTTTGCCTATCGGGGCAGCTGTTTGCTGCGGTAATTGATGCCGGTCACATAGACGACCGCCAGGAAGCACACCGCGGCGACGATCTGCGATACGCCGTAGCCGACGCCGGAATCGACGATCAGCTTCAGGATGTTGTTCAGCAGAATGTAGCTGAACCCGCCGACCAGCGCAGAATAGATGCGCGAGCGCGGACCGCCGGAGATGGGCATGCCGCCGAATACGATCGCAACGACGATGTTCATACCGATGCTGCTTGCGGTGCTTGCCGTAACCGAAGGAGTATAAACCAGCGTCAAAAACGCGCCGAGTCCCACGCCGATACCCGCCATGACAAACGCGATGATCGCATAGGTGTTGATCTTGATGCCGGAGAGCTTGGCGCAGACCGGATTGCCGCCTAAGAACTTCTCTCTGCGACCGATCTTCGTGTAGTTGAAGACGAAGAAGCAGATCAGCCAGAACGCGGCGAGAACCGCGATCTTGAAGCCCATGTTGTCAAGCGGCGCGACGACCTCGGACGGAATGCTGATGCCGCCCAAAGCGCCGCCGTTTGTGGTGATGATCTGCGCGGCGATTGCCGAAAGCACGGACATCATGGCGACGGTGGTGACAAACACCGGAATGTGAAAGACCGATGCAAGCACGGAGCTTAAAAGCGAACAGCCAATCGCGACGCCGAAGATCACAAGGATCATCAAAGGAAGACTCTGCGTTGCGTTGTAGGTCATGACCCCGAGCGTTGCCGAAAACAGCGTGGATGCGCCGAGGCTGATGTCGAAAGAGCCGAGCGAGTAGATGAACACCGCGCCGGTCGCAACGACCGCAAGCACGATTCCCTCGTTGAAGATGATCCTGAGATACATATCGAGCCGGTAGCCCTTTGCCTGCACGACCGCGCAGAACAGCCCGAACAACAGAACCAGCGCGAAGAAAGGCAGAACGTCGATGATCCGCTGCCGCGTCTTGTACCGTTTGACGATTTGATTGCTTTCCATCTCCGCTACCTCTCAGATCATGTATTGGATGATTTCCGCGTCGGAAAGGGTTTCGCTTCTCAAAAACTCATGCATGACGCGTCCGTCCTTCATGATGATCAGCCGGTCGCACATGCCCATCAGCTCAGGCATCTCCTCAGAGATCATGATGATCGATTTGCCTTCATTCTTCAGCTCGATCATCAGCCGGTACATGGCATGCTTGACGCCGATGTCCACACCGCGCGTCGGGCAATCGAGGATCAGAACGTCGCTGCCTCTGCCGATCCACTTTCCGAATACAACCTTCTGCTTGTTGCCGCCGGAAAGCTGCGAGGTCTGCTGATCGCGATCCGCGCACTTAATCGAAAGCGAATCAATCTGGGCGTCCACATACTTCTTTTCCCGACCGTTCAGCATCAGGAAATTACCGACCGCATAGCGCTCCATGCCCGCAATCGCAATGTTATCGCGGATGCTTGCGTTGAGCGAAAGGGATTCGACGTCTCTGTCCTTCGATACATAGCCGAACGCTTCCCGCATGGCGACGGTTTCATTCGTGATCTTCACGCCCTTGCCGGTAACGACTTCACCGCGATCCGGTTTCAATGCGCCGAACAGGATCTTGCCGAGCGGGTGCATGCCGCAGTGCGACAGCCCTCCGATGCCGACGATCTCGCCGCGATAAACGATCAGATCGACATCGTTCAGCACGGTTCCGAGGGTGATATGGCTTGCCGTGACCGCAATTTCCGGAAGATGCGAAGGCATAACGTCGCTCCGGTAGTAATCGCCCTGCAGTTCCCTGCCGATCATGCTGGTGCGGATGGCGTCCGCATCGAACTCTTCCTTGGTGAAGTGGCGGATAATCGCTCCGTCGCGCAGGACGGTCAGCGTGTCGCAGACCTCCATGATCTCGTCCAGATCGTGGGAAATGAACAGAACCGCCTTGCCCTCGTCACGCAGCCTTTGAACAAGCGTATAGAGTATGTCGCGGCCTTCCTGGCTGAGCGCCGTGGTCGTTTCGTCCACCACCAGGATCTCTGGATTCTTCATGACGACCTTTGCGATCTCCACGAGCTTCCGGGTCTGAAAATCGAGCGCACCCATGGGCATGCTGCCGGACACATTTTTCACACCGATCGCCTGCAGCGCTTCATCCGCTTTCCGGTTCATCGCCCTGCGGTCGATCATACCGAGCTTGCCGGGAAACTGTTTCGTCTCTCCGAGAAACATATTCTCCGCAACGCTGATGCCCTGAATCGTTCCGCTTTCCTGCACGATCATACCGATGCCGTGATCCAACGCATCGATCATGCTGACAGGATTCCATGCCTTGCCGTGAAACAGCATTTCGCCGCTGTCCGCTTTCTGCATGCCTGCGGCAATCGAGGAGATTGTGGACTTGCCGGAACCGTTTTCTCCGATCAGCCCGCGGATCTCGCCGGGGTATACGTCGAAAGACACGTCGCCCAGCGCGACGGTGCTCGCAAACGTTTTTCGAATGTGTTTCATTTCCAGAATGGGCGTCTTCATATTCTCACCTCTCTGCTGTCATGTTACGGCATTTTCCGAACTTCAGCCACCGCCGGCTTATCGTCTTTTCATTTCGTTTTTTCTTTCTTTTGATTAAAATTTCAACGTTATTGTGTTGACCTATGATTTTTAATCTTTTTTCGCTTGTTTTTTGTCGCAGACGTGGTATAATCATGCATGGAGGTGGGAACAGAATGCCGGATGTCAAGATGATCGCAAGCTATGCCTGCGGAAAACATATGTTCTGTTCCATTCAGCGGATCAATTCCGATGCCTCACTGGAATCGGATCTGTTTGCCGTCTATATGCTTCTGACGGGCAGTTTACAGGTCATGAAGGAGAAGGAATTGTTCATTGCACATGCTGACGACGTTTTTTCCGTGGAGGCGCAGAACCCCTGCGCCGTTCTCGGCACCGACTGCACCGTCGTGTCCATATCCTTCGATCAGCATTTTTTCGAGAGAACGCTCCCCGCGCCCCGTCACCCCGACTTTCTCTGCAACAGCGCCATGTTCGGCGACGACGCTTCCTACGACGTCCTACGCCGTCTGATCGCGCGCATTGTGAAAAACAATGCGGACGGGCATCTCGGCTATGAGCTTCGCAACTGGTCGTTGATTTTCTCTCTGATGGACGCCATGTACCAAAACTTTAAGGTGGAAGATTCGGAAGCGCGGCATCGGAACGCACATCGCTATACTGAGCGCATGGCAGAGATCAGCGCGATCATCAATAAAGAGTATCAAAGCAACCTCACACTTTCTGAGCTTGCGAACCGCGTACATCTTTCCGCGCCGTATCTGTCCAAATTCATTGAAAAGCAGTTCGGCATGACGTTTCTCAATTATCTTCAAAAAGTGCGACTTAACCACGCAACGAACGAATTACTGAAAACGAGTAATACGATTGAGACGATCTCCCAGAATGCGGGCTTTCCGAACAGTTATGCGTTTGTACAGGCATTCAAAAAGGAATACGGCGTACTTCCGAGCCTGTACCGGAAACAAGAAGAAGAAAAACCGAAGACCGACGCCGCAACCCGTCCGATCGAACAGCACGATTATATGAGCGGGCTGAGAAAATATCTGGAAAAGCAAAGCGACGTTGCGGCGCTGCAAACCGTCTCCTGCCGCGTGAACGTGCATGCGGACAATGCGCTTATGCATCTTCGGCATACATGGCGCGACCTTTGCGGCATCACGCGTGCAAGCGCCGTCCTGTCCGCAGAGATACAGCAGATGCTTCTCCGTATGCAACAAGAGATTGGGTTTTCCTATGTGAAATTCAATGGGATCTTCTCCGACGATATGCATGTGTACACGGAAGACGTCGCCGGAAAGCCGGTGTTCAGCTTTGCGTACGTCGATAAAGCGCTCGATTTTCTGCATTCGATCTCTCTGAAACCGATGATCCAGCTCGGCTTCATGCCGGAAGCGTTGGCAAAATCTAAGAAGCAGATCTTTGGATACGCGGTCAGCGAACCCGCGTCGCTTGTAAAATGGACTGTTCTGGTCGATACGTTTTTTGCGCATATCATAAGGCGGTACGGGATCGACGAGATCAAAACATGGCGCTTCTCCCTCTGGCATCAGCCGGACACGCCGGAAAACATGTACGGGTTTTCGAGCAGCGAGGCATTTTACCGCTTCTGGAAGGCAACTTATGCCACAGTAAAACGGCGCGATCCGTCGATCGTTCTTGCCATTCCGCCGACCTTCTATGTTTTGGAGGAGAATTACGAAAACTGGTATATCCCGTTTCTGAAATGGTGCCGAAAGAACGATTGCCTGCCCGATGCGCTGTGCTTCCATTATTATGATACGGTGTTTGCCGACGATCTCAGCGGAAATCAATCGTTTGGCTTTGCGCGGCCGATGGCGCTGCGCGAAATTGCAGACGGACTCGGTCGATTCATTCTGCAGGCGCAAAGCGAGCGTCGAAGCTTACAGTGCGAGTCACTTCCGATCTATCTGACTGAGTGGAACAACACGCCGAGTCAGCAGGATCTTCTGAACGATACCTGCTTCAAGTCCTGCTACATCGTAAAGGGGATCGCCGAAAACTATGATCGTCTCGCGAGCTTCGGCTATTGGTCGCTGACGGACTGGATGGGCGAAGCGCCGCAGCCGGAACAGCTGTACTTCGGCGGACTCGGGCTCTTCACCGCAAACGGCATTCCGAAAGCAAGCTACTATGTGTTTACGCTTCTTCGGGAACTAGGCGACACGCTTCTTGGCAAGGGCGAGGGCTGGATTGTGACGAAGCAAAACGTGGACTATCTCATTCTGCTCTATAACTATCGCCATTTTTCACGGCTGTACGCACGTGGCGAACGGTTCGATATGACGTTCACCGATCGCTATACGCCCTTCTCCCCGGAGCAGCAGCTGGACGTCCATATCTCTCTGCGCGGCATCCCGAACGGTGACTACACCGTCACCGAAACGATCGTCAACCGGCACAGCGGCAGCTCCTTTGACACTTGGCTTTCCATGGGCGCGCCGGACCGGCTGACCCCCAACGAACAGAAAACGCTTGCCGCCCGTTCCGTCCCCGCCATCAGCAAATACCGTTCCTCCATCCTAAACGGCGTTCTGGAACTCGACGCCCTATTAGACATGTTGGAAGTCCGGCTAATACAAATCACGCGGTTTTAGATCTTGCACGGTATACCGCGTTTCGGTGTGTGGCCATGTTATTCTCTGAGCCAATAATGGAACTCAGTATGAATGCCAGATAATTGTCAGAAACGATGTCGAATTTAGGCATAAAAGGGATATGCCAAACATGCCAAATCGTATGCCAATTTCCCATCAAAGGTTGTAGATTTCTATAGATTTTTAGAATTGTCACTTTCGAGAAAATGTCAGCCATATAGGCGTTTATAGGGTACTAAAGATTATCGCCGATTGGGCGCGTCTATTTCCCGACCATGAAGCCGATCGGACAGCAGAAGAAGGAAAAGGCGCAGGAGGCGCCCGCGCAATTGGATTGCGCCTGCTTTACCTGCCCCTCTCAGGA
>CADAPG010000035.1:17403-24017 GCA_902789675.1 uncultured Eubacteriales bacterium | reverse complement strand
CGGAGAACGCCTCGATCCTGCTGTTCAAGACGCCGACCTGCCCGAACTGCAAGCTCGCGACCGCGCTGCTCGAAAAAGCGGGCGTCGCGTTCACCGCGCTGAATGCGAATGAGGAGAAGGAGCTCGTCGAAAAGTACGGCGTCAAGCAGGCGCCCACGCTGGTGCTCCTCAAGGAGGACGGCTTCGAAAAGTACCGCGGTGTTTCCGACATCAAGGGCTGGCTGATGCACAAATAAGCGATCCCATATCGCACGATCCGATTCTCCGCAGCACCCTGCGGAGAATCGTTTTCGGAAAGAAGGCAAGGCGCAGACGACTGCCGGCGAAGGGCGAACATACTTGCCCTCCCTGTGCAAGGGAGGGTGGATTTTGCGGAGCAAAAGACGGGTGGGTTGTCAATGCATTGCGCCATCGGCACGTGAACAAACGAAAAAGAGGCTCCCCCTGATGTGGGGAAGCTCCGCCGCAACAACGGCCCGTAGGGGACGCCGACCCCGGCGTCCCGCCGCAACAGCGGAACGGGAAGATGATATCTTCCCCTGTGGCGCGTGAATTGCTTGCGGCATGAATTGACCTTGCGGTCGTGAATTGCGCTTCGCGCATGAATTGTCCTTACGGACAGGAATTTTCAGGAGGTATCACCATGTACGACATGATCGTGATCGGCGGCGGACCCGCCGGAATGACGGCGGCGCTCTATGCGCTGCGCAACGGCAAGACGGTGCTTGTGCTCGAAAAGCACGGCTTCGGCGGACAGATCACCCACTCCCCGAAGGTCGAAAACTACCCGGGCACGATCCAGATGAGCGGCAACGAGTTCGCGGACCGGTTTCTGGAGCAGATCCTGCATCAGGGCGCGGACGTGGAGCTGGAGCGCGCGATCTCCGTCAAAACCGAAGGCAAACTGATGATCGTCGAAACCGAGGAGGGCGGGCGCTACGAGGCGCTGACCGTGGTCATCGCGACCGGCGTCAAGCATCGCATGCTGGGACTCGAGGGCGAAAACGAGCTCGTCGGCGAGGGCATCTCGTTCTGCGCGGTCTGCGACGGCGATTTCTATACGGATCAGACCGTCTGCGTCGCGGGCGGCGGCAATTCCGCGCTGCAGGAAGCGATCCTGCTTGCCGAGAAGTGCAAAGAGGTCATCATCCTGCAGGATCTTCCGATGCTCACCGGCGAACAGAGACTGCAGCAGGTGCTGGAATCGCGCAAAAACGTGCGCGTGCTGACGAATCTTAAGATCAATAAGCTTCTGAAGAACGGCGACGCGCTTGCGGGCGTGGAGGTCGAAAACCGCACGACCGGGCAGAAGCGCGAGATCGCGTGCGACGGTCTCTTCGTTGCGATCGGGCTGATCCCCGAAAACGAGCCGTTCAAGGATCTGCACCGGCTCAACAAGTACGGCTACTTCGATACCGACGAGCAGTGTGAAACCGACACGCCGGGCGTCTACGTTGCGGGCGACTGCCGCAGTAAATTCGTGCGTCAGCTCACCACCGCCGTCGCGGACGGCGCAACCGCTGCGCTTGCCGCCTGCCGGTACATCAACGAGCGGAAATAAAATAAGCAGTTCTCACAGCATCGGGAGGTTTTTCCCGGTGCTTTGTTCTTTGTTTCGGCATGTTTTTGACAATTCTCGGGAACTGTCCACCGGTTTGAGAAAAAAGAATTCTCATGTTCTGTCCTTTTCTAATGAAAAAGCGGCTGATATAATCAATAATAGACGAGGTATGCAGGGATGGTAGATAAGAACAAGATCGGCGCCTTTATGGCGTCTCTCCGAAAGGAAAAGGATCTTACGCAGGCAGAGCTCGCAGAGCGGCTGAATGTTTCCAATAAATCGATCTCCCGATGGGAGAACGGGCAAACCCTGCCCGATTACGATCAGGTTCTGGAGCTTTGCGCGATATTTGAGATATCGGCGACGGAGTTTCTCCGGGGCGGACCGCTGCCGGACGCTGCAAAAAGCACGCCGCAAAGACCCGAAGCGGAAGCGGCGGAGGAGGAACCGGCGATCGCGCCTGCGGTCGAGAAGCCGACCAAGCGTCGGAACATCCAGATCATCGGGATCGCTACGGCAGTTGCGCTGCTTGCGGCGGCGCTGATCGTATTCCTTGCCGTTCGCAGCTCCCGCAGGACGTGGACCGCCGTCGATGCGCAGAGCTTCCCGGACGAATCGCTGCGCACGCTGATCGAACGGCAGATCCCGCACCGGCACAAAGGCTATCTGACGGAGGAAGAGCTGCTTGCGGTAAAGACGCTGGACTGCTCGCATGCCGAGGTCGCCGATCTGACCGGAATCGGGCTGTTCAAAAACCTTGAGGAGCTGAACTGCAGCGAAAACGCGATCGAAACGATCGACCTGTCCCGGAATCGCGCGCTCGTTTCGCTGGATTGTTCGGAAAACCGGCTGACCGCGCTGGACGTCACGGGCAATCCGGATCTGCAGGTTTTGAAATGCAACGACAACGCGATCGAAGGGCTGGACGTCACGCAGAACCCGGCGCTTGTCGATCTGCAGTGCTACTGCAATCCGATCGGCAGCATCGACGTGACAAACAATCCGGCGCTGGAAAAGCTGGATGCGTGGCAGGCAGGGTTTACCAAGCTGGACGTCTCGAACAATCCGAAGCTGACCTACCTGAACTGCGACTACGGCGGTCTCATCGAGCTGGATCTTTCCGGCAATCCGGACATCACGGTCCTGTACTGCGCGTTCAATCAGCTGACGTCGCTCGACGTCAGCAACCTTACGGGGCTTGTCCTGCTTTCGTGCGGCAACAATCGGCTTGAAACGCTGAAGCTGCCTGCGGACATGCCGATCGAGATCCTTCTGTGCGACAAGAACCGGCTCACAAAGCTCGATCTGTCCGCGTATACGAAGCTGACGTACTGCATTTGCGACGACAATCCGATCACCGAACTGTCGCTTGCGCAGAGCATGCCGATCAACGCGGCGGACGCGGACCGGTTCCGGATCGCCGAAACCGTTATGATCGGTCCGTACAAGGCGGAGCCGGACGGAAACGGAGGGTATCGGTTCGATCTTTCCGCGTTCGTTTCGCCGGAATATCTCGACCGCGTCACGGTCCGCACGCGGGAAGCGTCGCAGCCGGACGAGAACGGCATCGTGACGTTTTCAACGGTACCGCGTGAGCTGGTCTATGTGTTTGACACGGGATTCCGGCACATCGGCTTTGAGGTCCGCGTGATCCTCGATACGCCGTAACGGCTTTTCCGATCGATCGCTGTCCGACGGCGATCCTTCGTTATTATCATCATTGTCTTTGGAGGTATACCATGCGCAAACGGTTGATTGCTCTTCTTTTGAGCCTGATGATGACCCTTGTACTGCTGCCCGCTTCCTTCGCGGAGGAAGATCCCGCGGCGGAGAATCCCGAGCCGGCGGAAAGCCTTGAACCGGCGGAGGGGCTTCGCGCCGGAAACGTTTCGATCGACAGCACGAATTTCCCGGACGACAACTTCCGGAATTATGTGCAAAACAATCACGATCATGCCGATCCGTCGTACTTTACGCCGGCGGAGATCGCAGACATTACGGTCATCGATTGCGGCTTCTGCAATATTGAGAATCTGCAGGGCATTGAGCTGTTTACAAGCCTCGAAACTCTGATCTGCCAGGACAATCAGCTTATGGACATCGACGTGTCGGCGATGCCTTCGCTGAAGAAGCTCGATTGTCATAGCAATCCGCTTTCGGGGATGATCCGGATCCATGAGAATCTCGAAGAACTTGAATGCTGGAACAGCCAGATTGACGGAACCCGTATTCTATTCCCGATGAACAGCCGTCTTCGTGTCGTCAAGGTCGACGCATCGGGATTTTCGGACCTGACGTTTTTGTATGGACTTGATCTTGAAACACTCGACTGCGCGTACATCGATTTCGAGAGCCTCGATTTCACACCGTGGAACAACCTGCATGACCTCCGCTGCGACAACTGCAATCTGTCAAGGCTGAACGTTTCGGGCTTGTTAAACCTGACGCGCATCCGCGCCAACGACAACAATCTGACCGCGCTGGATGTGTCGACCGTACCTGCGCTTGAAGAGCTGTATGTCAACAACAATCACATTGCCGCGCTCGACCTGTCCGCATGTCCGAATCTGTGGGGCGCCGAACTGAATCAGACCGCGGACGGCCTGATGACCGAAGACAGCGGACACTATCTCTTCGATCTGACGTCGATCGGCGTTACCGACGCAAGCAGGGTGATGATCAACAGCGCGGACTGGACGCTGGATTCCGTTACCGGCGTTGCGACATATAACGGATTCGGAATTCCGAATCAGCTCGACTATACATATGATACGGGCAATGCAGCCTTCCCGATGCAGGTGACCGTGACGCTCGGCGTTGCGGTGACGGTGGACCCGAACGATTTCGATCCCGGTTTCTTTAACTGGCTGTTGAACAAAGGTATCGTCAATGACAGCGGAAACGGCGTCTATACGATTTCGAGCGCCGTGACCGAGCTTGACTGCAGTTATGAGGGATTGACGTCCCTCAAAGGCATCGGGTATTTCCAGAACCTCGAACGGCTGAACTGCCAGGACAACGAGCTTACGAACGCTCTGTCTGCGGAGCTTTCGCAGAATACCGCGCTGAAAACGCTCATCTGCTATTCGAACCACAATATCACCGAACTCGATTTTTCGGCAAATACGAACCTGGAGGAGCTGGAGGTGCTGAACTGCTCGGGGCTGACGTCTCTGAACATTGCGGGCAATACGCACCTTCGCATGCTCGTCGTCGACGCGACGCCGCTGACGCTGAAGGATTCGAACGGAAACTGGATCTACGCGTCCAACACCGCATTGGAAAAGATCGCATGCAAATATCTCAACATCACCGAGCTGGATGTCAGCATGCTTCCGGCGCTTCGCGAAGTGGAATTCGGCGGCTGCGGAGATCTTGAGACGCTGACGCTCGGCGTCCATCCGAATCTCGAGGCGGTGCTCGGCAACGGCGAATGGAACGGCTGCAGACTGCACCGTCTCGATCTGTCCGCTTATTCGAATCTCAAGCGGGTGAATCTCGGGGAGAATCGGCTCGCGGAACTGATCCTTCCGGACAAGAACGCGGACGAATACGACGAGATCTATCTCGAATCGCAGCGCAAGATCGTCGGAAACTATCACACAACGGCGGAGGCGGACGGGACGTATACCTTTGACCTTGGTATGCTCGGCATAACGGAATTCGCATGCGTGACGCCGACCAACGCTTCGTGGAAGGATCAGCAGGCGGGCATTGTCGAGTTTGCCTCCAAGCCCTCGGAGCTGACCTATACCTATCAGCCGGCGAACAGCGCAGGCAATTATCCGTCGTTCAATGTGACCGTCTATCTCGGCGACGCGCTTGCAATCAATCAGACGAACTTCCCGGATGAAAATCTCCGCAACGCGCTGCGCGAACATCCCGCGGCGATTGAAGACGGCGCGCTGATCAACGCAGAGGATGTGACCGAGCTTGATCTTTGGGCACGCGACATCACAGACATGACGGGCATTGCGCTGTTCCCGAATCTGGAGGTGCTGAACGTCAGCAACAATCGCTTCAGCCAACTGGATGTATCGCACAATTCCAAGCTGAGAGAGCTTCGCTGCAGCGAATGTAAACTGGAGCAGCTGACGATCGGCGCATCGACGAATCCCGATCTGGAGATCCTGGAAGTCAGAGAAAATCTGCTGACAGAGCTGAACGTTGCCGGAATGACGAAGCTTGCAGAGCTCAACGTCGAGAGAAACCGTCTGCAGGCGCTTGCGCTGAACGGCTGCTCTTCGCTGCGGCAGCTGCAGTGCGGCGACAACCTGATCAAGGTGCTGGATCTTTCGGACGCGGTCATCACCGATCTGGGTATCTGGCAGAATCCGGTGTCCGTAATTCTTTTCAAAGACGGTCTCAGCCAGGACGGAAAGGTCGTCTACACCGATCAGATCAGCGGGTATTCGGCTGAAATCAATAACGGTACGTACACCTTTGATCTTTCGACGCTGATCCCGCTGCAGTATATGGGACGCATCAACCTGGAGAATACAACCGCAAGTCTGGATCCTGCGACCGGTGTTGTGACATTCCCCGACGGTAAACCGGACGAATTGTGTTATACGGTCAATACCGGCACGGATGAGAACGGAGATCCGTACCCGGTGTTTACGCAGACGATCCTGTTCGGAACGGACATTGAACTGAACAGCACGAACTTCCCGGATCCCGCGTTCCTTGATTATCTGATCAATCATTCCGGCAATGCGACGGAAAAGAACGGCAAGTATTACATCTCGGATTCTCTGCAGCTGATCGACTGCAACGAATACGGCATCAATTCGCTGCAGGGTATTGAGCTGTTCCCGCGTCTGATGCGGATCTATGCAAACCGGAACAATCTGACGGCAGTCGATTTCAGCGGGAACCTGAATCTCGAGAATTTCGAGGTCTCATACAATCAGCTCACGTCGATCGACGTAAGCATGCTGCAGAATCTCGGCTCCATCTGGATCTCTGACAATTATCTCACGTCGATCGATATTTCGCACAATGAGAACCTCTGGGGACTCTGCGTCAGCAACAACCCGATCGACAGTCTGGA
>CADAPG010000035.1:0-17386 GCA_902789675.1 uncultured Eubacteriales bacterium | reverse complement strand
GATGGAAGGAACGCCGATTCAGTCTCTGGACCTTTCGGCGTACGGCGATACGCTCCGCATGGTCCATGTCAAATGGAACCGGCTCGGCGAGCTGCTGCTTCCGACGCTGCCCGCCGGGGAAGATTACTGGGAGATCGAATTCGATGAACAGAATGCGATCGAAGGTCTCGGGCTGACGCGCACACAGGACGGCAAATACGCGTTTGATCTTACGCAGGTCGTGGCAAAGGAAAACCTGAGCCGCGTGTCCGGGCTGACGTTCGATGCGGACGGCGTCGTAACGCTCGACGAGATTCCGTACGAACTCACCTATCAGTTCGACGTCGGGTACAACGGCGAAACGCTGGAGGTGCATCTGGTCGGTTTTGAAGTCGTTCCCGCATTCAAGACGAAGTCTCTTGTGCTCTCCGGACTGATCGGCGTGAACTTCTACATGGATCTGTCCTGCCTGAGCGACGAGGAGAAAGCGGATTCCTATATGGAATTCACGGTCAACGGCAGGACCGAACGCGCGGACTTCGATCCGGACTTCATCTCCGAGAACAGCAGCGACTGTTACGGCTTCACCTGCCATATCGCGTCGATCGAGATGGCGGACGAGATCACCGCGGTGTTCCATTACGGAGACGACAAGACAATCGGAACGACCTACACCGCGCAGGAGTATATCGAGGACGCGCTGGAATCGCCGGATTATCCGCAGGATGCGAAGGCGTTGGTCGAGGCAACCGCAGACTACGGTCATTATGTGCAGGCATTTATGAAAGAGGTCAAGGGCTGGCCGGACGATCTGCACGTGACCATCGAAGCGGCAAACGAGATCGGCGAAGCTGAGATCGCCGCGGCAGCGGCGGGAACGGCGGACTATGCCGTGACCGTGAACGTTCCGGAAGGCGCGTTTGTCCGTTCGTTCGGTTATTCGCTGATGATGGAAGACATGGTCACGCTGATCCTGACCGTACGGACCGAGAGCGGACATGCGCTGTCCTCCGCAAAAATCGGGGAGGAAGAGCTTCCGATCGAAGGCGGAGCGGGCGGCAGATACCGGGTGCGCATCGAAAACATCATGGCGCATCAGCTCGGCAGCCGGTATACGGTCGTACTGAACGCAGGCGGGGAGGACGCCGAGATCACCGTGTCGCCGATGTCGTATGTAAATACCCTCCTGACGGCGCCGGCGTACGAGAACAATCTGACCGCAAAACAGGCGGCTGCGGCGATCTATCAATACTATCAGGCGGCGATCGCATACATAGCGCGCAAAGCACACTGATTTACACCGATCGGAAAACGGAGGCTGTTCCCGGACAGCCTCCTTTTTGTGTGTTTCGGACAAGGTTCGACAAAATTCGATTGCAGTTTTTTGGGTTTTGTGGCATAATAATCAATAATGCTTTGCAGGAAAGGAGAAGGCGAAATGAAGCGGAGCATCTGTTGGATCCTGGCGGCGCTGTTTCTGCTGGCCGTCGCCGCATGCGGATCGAATGCGGCGGAAGGACCTGCGACCGGCACGGCGCATTCGCCCGCTCCTAA
This sequence comes from uncultured Eubacteriales bacterium, assembly GCA_902789675.1. Lineage (GTDB taxonomy): Bacteria > Bacillota > Clostridia > Christensenellales > CAG-138 > UBA3792. The sequence continues at coordinate 15,853 of CADAPG010000035.1, read as the reverse complement.
GGACACGCAGGACGACGTCGTTGCGGTCGTGGTAACACCGCCGCCGACGCAGGAAGCCACGCTTCCGCCCGCGCCGACGCTGCCGCCGGAACTCATACCGACGCCCGAGCCCACCGAGGTTCCGGTCGGCGATCCGATCATCACGCTGGTGGAGGGCGAGGAACTGAACGTCGCGGCGGACTTCACGTTTTCCGATCCCGGATATTTTGCGGCGGATTATCGCGGCAACAGCCTGACCGATCGCGTAACGGTCAAGGGCGAGGTCGTTCCGTATCTGACCGGTACGTATGAGCTCAGCTATTCCGTCAAGGACGACGACGGCAGAAGCACGACTGTCGTGCGGCGCGTGCACATCGTTCCGGCGGAGATGCCGGAGATCGTCATGCCGCCGGAAAAGACCGTCTATCTGACGTTCGACGACGGTCCCTGCGGCTACACCGAGGAGCTTCTGGACGTGCTGAAAAAGTACAACGCCAAGGCGACGTTCTTCGTCATCGGCAACAAGCGCAGAACAGACCTGATCAAGCGCGCGTACGCGGAAGGACACAGCATCGGCGTGCACACCTACTGTCACGAATACAACAAGATTTATAAAAACGAAAAGGCATTCTTCGAAGATTTTCAGAAGACGCAGGAGGTCATCAAGGAGGCGACCGGCTCCTATACGCGGATCTTCCGCTTCCCGGGCGGCAGCGCGAACACGGCGAGCCGCCGCAGCAAGGGTATCATGACGCGGCTCACGAAGATCATGGAGGATATGGGATACCGCTATTTCGATTGGAACGTGTCGGCAGGCGACAGCGGCGGCAACGGCTATACGGCGTCGCAGATCAAAAGCCGCGTCGTCAACGGCCTGAAGAACCATTCGGACTATGCGGTGGTGCTGCAGCACGACATCCATCTGAACAGCGTCCGCGCCGTGGAGGGGATCCTCAAGTGGGGACAGGAGAACGGCTACACCTTCCTTGCGCTCGACCTCACAAGCCCCGTCGTGCATTCCAAGGTCCAAAACTGAAGATCGAAAAAGCCTCTTCCGAAAAATCCGGAAGGGGCTTTCTTGTGATACGGTTCAGATGTGCGCGGGGTTGTGCACGGGCTGTTTCGGCGCGGCGATCCGTTCGCGCGCGGATTCAAAGAACTCCCTGACCTTCTCCGGGATGACGTCCAGCCCCTTGACGGCGCGGACGCCCTCGCAGCTTTCAAAGAACAGCGCGAGCGCGCCGGGTCCGACGTGCGCGCCGGTGACCGGCTCGTAATCGACGAGCAGGATGTCCTTCGGCGGATGTTCCCCGTTTTTGATCAGATCGATCAGCATCTCGGCGTCCTCGCGGCATGCCGCGTGCGCAATGCCGATCGTCTGCTCCCCGGCGTTCACGACGTACTTTTCGTACTGCGACGCGAGCGCCTTCACGGAGCGCTTGCGGCTTCTGACCGTGTCGAACGCGGAGATCTGTCCGTCCTCGCCGCCCTTCAGGATCGGTTTGATGCCGAGCACGGTGCCGACGATCGCGGAGAGGTTACTTAGCCTTCCGCCGCGGCGCAGAAACATCAGGTCGTTGACTGTGAACACGTTGAACATCCGTTCGGACAGCATCCGAAGCCGCTTCGCCGCTTCCTGCGCGGAAAGATCCTCGTCGCGCATCTTTGCCGCGGCGACCGCCACAAGCCCTTCGCCCAAGGATGCGCCGCGCGTGTCGACGACCTCGATCGTGCGGTCCGGATAGCGCTCCAGAAGCATCTGCGCGCCGATCGAAGCCGACTGGCAGGAGCCCGAGATGCCGGAGGACATCGCGACGTAGATCACGTCCTTGCCGTCCTTCAGGAACGGCTCAAAGAAGTCCGCGTACTCTGCGGGGTTGATCTGGGTCGTCTTGACCTCGGTGTTTTTGAGAAGCGCATAGAACGCGTCGCCGTCGAACGATTCGGTGTCGAGGCAGGTGAACCGCTCGCCGTCGATAAAGTACGCGAACGGGATCATTTTGAGATCGTATTCCTTTGCAAGCGGGGTGGGCAGGTTGCCGGACGTGTCGGTGACTGCGATAAACTGCATATAATACCTCCGATGATAAAACATAGACGGCAGGAAAAAACCGATTCCCCGCCGCACCATCAGCGTTATTATACCCGGATTTCGCCGGAATCACAATCTACGTCCCCGGTTTTGCGCCCTACCAAACCGTTTCCGCACGATAGAACCGCAAAAAACCGCTCTACCCACGGTAGAATACGCGAATTATTGCATGTTTCAGGAACCGTTTAACGGCGTGCAGCGCATTTCGGGGAATCGGCGAACAAGCTGTTCTGCCGCCTTGCAAAAGCGGAAAAACGCTGATATACTGAACGTATCAAGGAAGCGGAGCGGAAGATGGAGCGTTTTGAAGGCGGAAAAATCAGCGTCGTCGTTCCCGTGTACAACACGGAGACGGCTCTTTCCGCATGCGTCGAAAGCCTTCTCGGACAGACGTACCGCAATCTGGAGCTGCTCTTTGTGGACGACGGATCGACGGACGGCAGCGCCGCGCTGCTCGAAGCGTACGCCAAGCGGGACGACCGCATCCGCGTGATCCGGCAGCAGAACGGCGGCGTCTCCGCAGCGCGCAACACCGGGATCGACGCCGCGACGGGCGACTGGATCGGCTTTGTCGATTCGGACGATTCGGTTGAGCCGGACTTCTGCGAAACGCTGCTTTCGGCGTTCTTCGCGCATCCGGAGATCGGCGTTTCCGTCTGCAACCGGTTCATCCACGGACACCCGAACGGACAGGAGACCGGCGGCGCGGCGGGCGCGGGCACGGTGCTTTCTCCGCGGGAAGCGATCCGCTGCGCGGTTTCGATCGGGCAGAGCTTTGAGGGCTATCTCTGGAACAAGCTGTTTCGCGCGGAGCTTTTCCGAGAAATGCAGAACGGCAGACCGCGCTTCCGGCTCGATCCCTCGCTCTCGGTCTGCGAGGATCTGCTGCTGTGCGTCGAGATCTTTGCGGCGGGGCAGAGCGCGTTCTATACGGACCGCCCGTTGTATCACTACCATTACCGTGAGGGCGGCGCGCTGCGCACCCTCGACGAAAAGCGCATGAGCGAGTTTGCCGCGCGCGATCGCGTCGAGCGGATCGCCGCCTCGTTCGACGAAGCGCTGCTGCACACGGCGGAGCTTTCGCGCGTGAAATCCGCGCTGAACCTGCTGTATGAGGCAAAGCGGCGGCACGATCCGGCGCTGGCGGCAAGGATGAAGCGGGAGGTCGACCAAAGGCTCGGCAGCCTTTTACGCGCGCGGGATTTGCCGAGGGCGGAGAAACTGAAGCTGCCCGTCCGGCGGATGTTCCCCGTATGGAGCATGCGCGCGTATCTCGGAAAACGGAGGAAAACGGATGGAAAGACCCGATAAAGATCTGGCGTTCATGCTGCGGTATGAGAACATTGCGTGGTACGAGGACGGCGCGGTCCGCATCCTCGACCGGCGCTGCTATCCGCGGCGCGTGGAATTCGTAACGTGCCGCACGCACGGCGAGGTCGCGCAGGCGATCGCGGACATGGTCACGCAGAGCGCGGGACCGTACCCGGCTGCCGCCATGGGCATGGCGCTTGCGGCGTATGAATGCCGCGGGAAGACCGAAGCGGAGCAGCGCGCGTTTCTGCGCGCAGCGGCGGACCGGATCAGCCATGCGCGTCCCACCACGGCAAAGCGCATGGAGCGCGTGTGCGAAACGATGCTCGAGGCGGCGGAGGCGGCGTGGCGGAACGGCGCGCCGGTCGACCTTGCGATCAAAGCCCGCGCGATCGAGGCGAACAACAGCCGCTACGAAAAGATCGGCAGGATCGCGACGCACCTCGTCGACAAATTCCCGGACGACGGCACGATCCTGACGCAGTGCTTTGCGGAGACGATCGTCGGCATGATGCTGAAGGAAGCGGCGGCGCGCGGCAAGCGGCTCCGCATCTTCTGTCCCGAAACGCGTCCGTATTTCCAGGGCGCAAGACTCACCGCGACGGTGTGCTGCGAGATGGGCTTCGACGTGACGGTCATCACGGACAACATGCCGGCGTTCGTGATGCAGCGCGAGCACGTGGACGTGTTCACCTCGGCGGCGGATGCGATCACGCTCGACGGTCACGTGATCAACAAGGTCGGCACGTTCCAGATCGCGATCGCGGCAAAGTACCTCGGCGTGCCGTACTATGTGACGGGCGTGCCGGACACGGTGCACCGCTCGGCAAGCGACGTGAAGATCGAATTCCGCGATCCGTCGTTTGTGCTCGAGGCGATGGGCGTGAAGACCGCGCGGGACGGCGTGAAGGGCTATTATCCGGCGTTTGACGTGACGCCGCCGGAGCTGATCACGGGCGTCGTGACCGACAAGGGGATTTTAAGCCCGTACCGGCTTTCGGACTACGGCGACCGCGACGCGTACGAAGTGGTTGTGTAATAGGAGGAAATCGAGATGACGATCAACGTATACGAACAGTATTTTGAAGCGGACTGCATTGCGAACAGCATTCACCGCCACGGTGCGCTGGTCATGCTGATCGCCACGTCGGAAAACGGCAACGTCAGCTACGAGGCGGCGGTGACGTTCTTCCCGCACATCGACGAGGGGGACTACGCGGTGTCGTACGACGCGTATTATTCCGACGTGCTGTACGACGCGCCGGGCAGGCGCTCGAAGAAGCGCGAGGCGACGCTGATGGAGACGCTCCGCGAGGACATCGACGCGCTCTGCAAGCAGGCGAACGCCACCGTTTACTGGGACAAGCCGCTTCGCGAGGCAAGATGGGGCTGACGCCGTGCGGCAATGATCTGCGCCTGCGGTGCATGCCTGCTGAGGGGTTGTTCACGGCGGGCGGATGATATCCGCCCCTACGATATCTCTGTACGCCGAAGGCGTATATCGTGCCGAAGGTATATCGTGCATCCGTAGGGGAAGATCGTATCTTCCCGTTCCGCTGTTGCGGCGGGCGGATGATATCCGCCCCTACGGTATCTCTGTACGCCGAAGGCGTATATCGTGCCGAAGGTATAACGTGCCGCAAGGCATATCGTGAATCCCGCAGGGATTTATATCGCGCATCCGTAGGGGAAGATCGTATCTTCCCGTTCCGCTGTTGCGGCGGGCGGATGATATCCGCCCCTACGGTATCTTTGCACGCCGAAGGCGTATATCGTGCCGCAAGGCATATCGCAGCGAAGCTATATCGTGCCCCGCAGGGGCAAATTGGGCGTAGTACGCCGCGCGATATGCTTGCAGAACGCAAACACGATATACTGCCGCAGCGCGGCAGTACGATATGCTTCCTTTCGCAAGCACGATATGCGGCTTATGCCGCGCGACAATCCCCCCTTTCATCCCCCCTTTGCACAAGGGGGCATGGGAGAGCACGCATCCAAAAGCCTTCCCCTCCGAGGGGAAGGGGGACATGGCGATGCGCGGAGAGCGTGCAACGGCACCGCCGTAACGAAGCGAAGCGGAGTGGAGTTCCGCTTGCGGTGGATGAGGTGGACACGCAGAAAAGCGGAACGCTTTTCGCGGATGAATTGCGTCTTCGGCGCATGGAGGAAAGGATGAACATTACGGTATATCTCGGCGCAACGCCGGGCAGCGATCCCGCGCTCGAGCCCGCGGTGCGGGAGCTCGGGACGTGGATCGGCGCAAACGGACACAACCTTGTGTACGGCGGCTCGAAGTGCGGGCTGATGGGCATGCTGGCGGAAAGCGTGCTTGCGTCCGGCGGCAAGGTCTTCGGCGTGGAGCCGCAGTTCTTCGTCGACGCGGGCTTTGTGTACGACGCGATCACAAAGCTGTACGTCACGCAGGATATGTCCGAGCGCAAGGCAAAGATGATCGAGCTCGGCGACGCGTTCATCGCGTTTCCGGGCGGCACGGGCACGCTCGAGGAGATCGCGGAGATCATGAGCAAGGTCGCGCTGCGGCATCTCGACGCGCCGTGCATCCTCTACAACCTGAACGGCTATTACGACGGTCTTCGGCTGCTGCTCGACCGCATGCTCGAAAAGGAACTGAGCACGCCGGAAAAGCTCGAAGGCATCACCTTTGCCGCCTCGCTCGACGACGTCAGAGCCGCTCTTTCCTGAATCGCATCTCCCAAAAACAGCAAACGGCGGGAACCGGCGCATGCCGGGTCCCGACCGTTATTTTATTTCTCCTTACACGGTGAGATCGCCTTCTTCGCTGTTGATGACCTCGAAGATCTCCTCCTCCGCGCCGCTCTGCGCGTTGATGTAGACGATGAAGAACGTTTCGCCGCGGGTGCACTTGCATTCGTAGCAGAGCACTTCGCGCGTGTTCGATTTCGGGATCAGCGCAAGCGCGGTATGTTCGAGCGTCAGCGCGTCGGACAGGCGGCTTATCGCGTCCTCCTCGGTCAGGATGGGATCCGAAAAATCGCGCTCGCGGTGGTGGAAGCGGTAGTTCGTCGCGTCCAGCCCGATCACCTCCTCCGTATCGCGGTCCACATAGACCTTGACGAGATCGGCATAGAGGATCACGCCGCTCTGCACGGCGGCATAGTTCAGAACGACCGTGCCCGCGTAATACTGCGCGTAGGACGGCTCCATCGTGCCGAAGCCGTGTTCGGAAAGATACGCGCTCGCCGCGCCGTGCAGCCGCTCGCTCTCCTCGTCGCTCGGCGGATCGTTCTTCGCGCCCGCGGGCGTTCCCATGAAGTACAGCAGCAGACCGCCGCGCTCCGTGATCGAAACGCACAGCTCGCTCCCGCCGTCGTCGGCGGAAAAATCGAACGTCGAGATCGCCGATTCCGTTCGCCCGTCAGGCTTCAGCGTCCGGTCCGGAAAGAGCGCCGCCGCAAGCTCCGCGGCATTCGCTTCGTCGACGGTCTCCTCGGGAAGCCCCAAGGGCTCCGCCTGCTCGCTGCTTTCGGAAAACGGTCCGTCGTAGAGGAGCGAGGGATAGTTCGTGATGTTCTCCTCGTCCTGTTCGGCATAGAAGCCGTCCTCCTTCGGCTGCGGGAACCTGCCGTCCCTGCAGTCGCCGTCATATGCTTCGGACAGCGACGCGCAGCAGGCGCGGAGATCGCTGAGCGAGCCGAGCTGATCCTCCGAGAGCATTTGCCCGGACAGAACGCGGTCCATCAGCGTTTCGGCAAAATCGCCGGTGCGCGTCAGAAACTGCATCAGGTCTCCGTCGTTCGCGTGCGAGACCGGCAGAAGCGAAAGCGCGCGCACCGCGTCGGCGGAAAGCCTGCGGATGTCGGCAAAGCTCTTGCTTAAGCGCGCGGGCGTGCCCGCCGCTTCGAGCTTGCTGAGCGCCACGGAGAGGTCGGAAAGGTCGTTGCTGAGCGCGCGGTACGCGCTCTCGGTCTGCGCGTCGATCACGCGCTGCTGCGCCGCGATCGTTTCGCGCTGCTTGAAAAAAGTCACGGTCATCACCGCAAGCCCGATCATCAGAATCGCGGGAAGTCCGAACAGCCAGATTTTCTTGGATACTCGCATTTACTTACAGAATACATGGTTGCCGATGCGCAGCACGATCGGACGGCTGCGGATCCAGCGGTTGCTTGTTTTTGCGGGGTTGTAGTAATAGAGACAGCCGCCCGTGGGGTCCCAGCCGTTCATGGCGTCCTTTGCAGCCTTCAGCGCGGAATCGTTCGGGGTGAGGTTGATCTGCCCGTCGTCGACTGCGGAGAACGCGCCGCGCTGGAAGATGACGCCCGAAATCGAGTTCGGGAACGAGCTGCTTTTCACGCGGTTCAGTACGACCGCGCCGACCGCGACCTGCCCCTTATACGGCTCGCCGCGCGATTCGCTGTAGATGCACTGCGCGAGAAGGTACACGTCGCCGGACGCGGGCTTTGCGGCGGACGAGACCGTGTTTGTGAGGTTCAGGCCCATGGCGGCGGCGGTCTTTTCGCCGACCACGCCGTCGACCGAAAGCCCGTTCTTCTGCTGAAACCGGCGCACCGCGCGCTCGGTCCCGTAACCGAAGATGCCGTCGACCGCGCCGTCGTAATAGCCCCACTGCTTCAATCGCTTCTGCACCGCGCGCACGTCGTCGCCTGTGGAGCCGCGCCGCAAAGCGGCTTCCGCGGAAAGCGGCGGAACGAGCGTTCCGACGATCAGCAGCGCAAGGAGCAGGATCTTTCCCGTTCTCAGAAGCTTACCCATGCCGCCTCCTTAAAAAAGGGATTTGAGCCAGTTCCAGAGCACGCTCTCAGGTTCGACGTCGTTGAGGTCGATCGGCTCGCCCGTGTCGCTCACGATGCACAGCGGCGGAAACAGCACGCACCACCAGTTGTGTCCCGCGGCGGGACCGATCCGCACGCACAGCGCGTCGTATTCGCCCGCGGGAAAGAGCGTTTCGCCGTAGACGCGGTCCGGAAACGTCTCCGTGCCCAGCGAAAGCTGCACGCCGTCGTCGCATCCGCATGCGCGGAGCGTCGCTTCGGCGGTCGTCTGGATCTCGCGTCCGTGCGTCAGCAGAAAGGCGCGGGCGTCCTCGTAGCTTTCCGCCTTCGAAAAGAGCGGCAGGATCGCGTCCCGCACCCGCAGCTTTGCGCGTTGATCCTCCTCCGAATCGCTCGCGGCGATCACGTGCAGACGCAGCACGCCTTCGCCCGACGCAAGCGTCGTCTGCGCGGGCGCCGTTTTCCAAAGGGCAAGGATGCAGAACAGGAAGGGGATGAGACCGAGAAAGAATCGTTTACGCATTGTTTTTCACCTCGGAACAAGTATTTCCATCCCGATCGCGATTCATACTTGTTGACAATTCCCGAAAAATCCGATACGATTTCGGTATGATCTCATGGAAAACAGCGATCGGAACCGCGCTCTGCGATTTCGTCGAACAGCATACCGGCACGCGCCCGGACCTGAAGCCTTCCAGAAAGGCGCATCTCGCCTCCGGCAGCTTTCTGCGCGGAGACGCGGAGGCTGCGGCGCAGGCGCTTTCCTCGCACGTCACGGAATGTATACTGCTCGGCACGCCGCTGCTTGCGCGCGTCGATGCGGAAAACGGCTGGCTGCTGTTTTATCTGACAGCGGACGCGATCGACGCGTACGCAAAGACGCTGCCGCCCGCGGAGGAGCCGGACGATTCCTATGTCTCGCGCAGACTGTGGACGATGGCGCGTCACGCCGACGCAAAGACGCCGGACGATCCGGTCTTGCTGGACGGCTTTTACGCGATGCTGTTTTCCGCGCCGCGGGGGGAGGAGCGCTTCTTTGCCGCCCCGCGCGCGCACGAAGGCATGGAGCGCGTCGCGCTGGAACAGCGGCTTTCGCGCATGGCAACGATTTTATTATGGGAACGGAGGAACCCAGTATGAACCGTATTTGGCTTGGACACTCGACCTTTCTGATCACAAACGAAGCCGGGAACCGGCTCGTCACCGACCCTGTGGACACAAAAAGCCTGCCGACCCTGCGGCACGTCACGGCGGATGTGATCACCGTGTCACATCGGCACTTTGACCATTGCGCCGTGGAACGCATCGGCGGAACGCCCGTCGTCAAGGAATCGACGGAACCGGAGACGGTCGCGGGTTTTTCGATTCGCGGATTCTCCGTCTTCCACGACGAGGTCAAAGGCGCGAAGCGCGGACCGAACACGATCTTTCTGATCGAAGCGGACGGCGAACGCTACGTGCACTGCGGCGATCTCGGACACATGCCGGACGACGAAACGATCGCGGCGCTGCATGGCTGCGATGTGCTGATGCTCCCGGTCGGCGGCGTCTATACCGTCGACGGCAAAACCGCGTGGGAGATCGCAAAGCGGATCTCGCCGAAGACCGTCGTGCCGATGCACTTCTTTATGCCGGAGCTCGGCTTCATGCTCGAGCCGGTCGAACGCTTCCTTGCCGCGGCAAAGGCGGATCCCGCGCCGATCGTGATCGAGGTCCCGACCCGCGACGAATAACGGCGTCCCGCCACGACCGTGAGGTCAATTCATGCCGTATAGAGGGCGATGGCGCGTCGGCGCAGGCTGCGCACCTTTTCTTGTTTTCCCCGTCAGGCGGATGAGGCGGACACGCAAAAAAGCGTCTCCGATCGGGTGATCGAAGACGCGGGATCCCGGGCTCAGTTTCCTGCGGTCGCGGCGGCGGACGGCGATGCGATCGGCTCGGTCGGCATGACCGGCGCGGCCGTCTCCGTCGGCGCGGTCGTCATCTGCGGGGTTGCGGTGACGATCGGCTTCGGCGTTGCGCTTGCCGTGGGCATTGCGGTCGGCGCCTTGGTCGGCATCGACGCGCTTCCGCGCACGGAGCAGGTGCATCCGACGAGCCCGAGCAGCAGCGCCAGCAGCGGGATCAAAAAGAATCGTTTCATGATACGCATCTCCTTTCGGTTCTTTTCGGATAGTCTTTCCCGATCCTGCGGCGGTTATACGCTTGCGGGGCGGGGAAAACTGTGTTATACTGCCGGCATGAGAGCAAGCATCGAATTTGTGAAAAACGCGCTGAACGCGCTTCAAAAAACGCCGAACCGCGCGCTCGGTCAGAACTTCTGCATCGACGGCGAACGGCTTTCCGCCTGCGTCGATCGCATGACGGTGTGCAAGAGTGCGATCGAGATCGGACCCGGTCTCGGCGGGCTCACGGAGCTTCTGCTGCCGCGCTGCGAAACGCTGACCGCGGTCGAAAAGGACGAGGCGATGGCGGCGTATCTCAAGGATACGCTTCCCGATCCGAAGCTTTCGGTCGTGCACGGCGACGCGCTGAAGTTCCGGTACGCGGACGTTCCCGCGCCGTTTTCGGTCGTCGGCAATCTGCCGTACTACATCACGACGCCGCTGTGCAGCGCGGTTTTGAAGGCGCTGCCCGCGTCGTTTTACTGCATGGTGCAGAAGGAGGCGGCGGACCGCTTCTTCGCCGCGCCGAAGGATCCGAACTACGGTCCGCTCTCGATCCTCGTTCAGCTGTATTATGACGCAAAGACGCTTGCCGCATTCCCGCCGGAGTGCTTTTATCCGAATCCCGACGTACAGTCCGTCTTTGTCGGCATGACGAAACGGACCGACGCGCCCGACATCGATCCCTCCGCGCTTGTTTCCTTTGCGACGGGACTTCTGTCCATGCGCCGCAAAACGATCAAAAACAATCTGAAGCAGTACCAAAACGCCGCGGACGCGCTTACGGCGCTCGGCATTGCGCCGGACGTCCGCGCGGAAACGCTCCCGCCCGAAACGATCCTGGCGCTGTATCGACAGCTTTTCTGAAAAAACGAAATACTTTCGCATTCGGAGACCGCGCTGCGGTCTCCGTTTTCAGATGCTTTGGGACAGCCTGCGGAAAGGAATCGCATTTCGACGGGATAATCCCTTGCATCCGCGGCGCGAATGGGTTATAATTTTCCAAACGGAGATTTACGGAGGGGAACAATGGCAATGACGCTGCGGGAGCTGAAGCCTTCGGAATCGGCGATCGTCGAAACGGTCGGCGGCGAGGGCGCATTGCGGCAGCATTTTCTGGATATGGGCGTGATCCCGGGCGTGCGGATGACGCTTGTGAAGCTCGCGCCGATGGGCGATCCGATGGAGTTTCTGATCCACGGCTACGAGCTGACGCTCCGCGTTGCGGACGCGGAAAAGATCGCGGTGCGTCCCGCGGAGGCGGAGGAGAGCGCCGCAAAGAAGCCGCGTCGGCATGCGGTGGAGCACCCGGGTCTCGGCGAAACGGGACGCTTCCACATCAAGGAAACGGAAACGCCTTTGAAAAAGGGCACGAAGCTGACCTTTGCGCTGGCGGGCAATCAGAACTGCGGCAAAACGACGCTGTTCAACCAGCTCACCGGATCGAACCAGCACGTCGGCAACTTCCCGGGCGTGACCGTGGACCGCAAGGGCGGCGAGATCCGGAACCGTCCGAACACGGAGATCACCGACCTGCCGGGCATCTATTCGCTGTCGCCGTATTCCGACGAGGAGCGCGTTTCCCGCCGGTTCATTCTCGACGAGAAGCCGACCGGCATCATCAACATCGTCGACGCGACGAACATCGAACGCAACCTGTACCTCACGATGCAGCTCATGGAGCTGGACGTGCCGATGGTGCTTGCGCTGAACATGATGGACGAGGTGCGCGGCAACGGCGGTTCGGTCCGCATCAACGAGATGGAATCGCTTCTGGGCATTCCGGTCATTCCGATCTCTGCGGCAAAGAACGAGGGCGTCGACGAGCTCGTCGCCCACGCGATGCACGTTGCGCAGTACCAGGAAAAGCCGGGCCGCACCGACTTCTGCGAAAAGGACGAGCACGGCGGCGCGGTGCACCGGTGTCTGCACGGCATCATGCACCTCATCGAGGACCACGCCGAGGAGGCGAAGATCCCGCTGCGCTTTGCGGCAAGCAAGCTCGTTGAGGGCGATCCCTATGTGACCGAGGCGCTCGCGCTTTCCGACAACGAGCGCGACATGGTCGAGCACATCATCACGCAGATGGAGGAGGAGCGCGGACTGGACCGCGCCGCCGCCATTGCGGACATGCGGTTTTCGTTCATCCAGAAGCTCTGCGACGCAACGGTCGTCAAGCCGCACGAGAGCAGGGAGCATAAGCGCAGCGTGCGCATCGACCGTGTGCTCACCGGCAAATGGACGGCGATCCCGGTGTTCATCGGCATCATGGGGCTGGTGTTCTTCCTGACCTTCCATGTGCTCGGCGCAGGGCTGCAGAAGCTTCTCGAACTGGGGATCGGCGCGCTGACGGATCTGGTCGACGGGGCGCTGACAAGCTGGAACGTCAGTCCCGTGCTGCATTCGCTGATCATCAAGGGCGTGTTCACGGGCATCGGCAGCGTGCTGAGCTTTCTGCCGATCATCATCGTGCTGTTCTTCTTCCTCTCGCTCCTTGAGGATTCGGGCTACATGGCGCGCGTCGCGTTCGTCATGGATAAGCTTTTAAGACGGATCGGGCTTTCGGGCAGAAGCATCGTGCCGATGCTGATCGGCTTCGGCTGTACGGTGCCGGGCGTCATGGCAAGCCGCACGCTGCCCTCTGCGCGCGACCGAAAGCTCACGATCCTGCTGACGCCGTTTATGAGCTGTTCGGCAAAGCTGCCGATCTACGCGTTCTTCTCCGCGGCATTCTTCCCGAAGTACGCCGCGCTCGTCATGGTCGGGCTGTACGTGCTCGGGATCGTCGTCGGCATCCTGTTTGCGCTGCTGTCCAAGGGCACGCTGTTCCGCGGCGAGGCGGTCCCGTTCGTCATGGAGCTGCCGAACTACCGCCTGCCGGGCGTGAAGAACGTTCTCCGGCTTCTCTGGGACAAGGCGAAGGACTTCCTGGAGCGCGCGTTCACGGTCATCCTGATCGCCACGATCGTGATATGGTTTTTGCAGTCTTTCGATTTCCGGCTGAACATCGTCGAAAATCAGCACGATTCGATCCTTGCCGTCGTCGCGGGCTTCGTCGCCCCGATCTTCAAGCCGCTGGGCTTCGGCGACTGGCGGATGTCCACCGCGCTGATCTCCGGCTTCATGGCAAAGGAGAGCGTGGTCGCCACGGTCAACGTGCTGTTCGGCTCGGAGGCGGCGCTTCAAAGCGTGCTGTCCCCGCTTGCCGCGCTGTCGTTTCTGTCGTTCTGCCTGCTGTATACGCCGTGCGTGGCGGCGATCGCTTCGATCCGGCGCGAGCTCGGCAGAGGCTGGGCGGCGCTCGTCGTGCTGTTCCAGTGCGTCGTGGCGTGGGTCGTGGCGTTTCTCGTGCACTTCATCGGCGGAGGGTTCCGGCTGTGACCGCGGTCGATTGGATCGTCCTTGCCGCCGTGCTGCTCGCCGCAGGATCGGCGGTGTTCTTTGCGGTGCGCAGGAGAAGACGCGGCGGGTGCTGCGGGGATTGTTCGGCATGCGGCGAATGCTGCGGGAAAAAAGATGCTGACAAATCCCGATAGCCGTGCTATACTGTCCGTAATGTAAAAAAGGAGGGGAGAGGCATGCGAAAAAAAAGCGGAACGCCGGTTCGGATCGTTACGGGCGTGTCTCTGCTCGCCGTGTTTATTCCGTGCATGCTGATCGGACCGGAAACGCGTCTGTGCTTCTTCTATGCCGTGATCTGGTTCACCGCGCGCGAAATGTCCGACGCGCTGAATCACATGCAGTTCGAGACCTCGCCGTGGATCGCGCGGATCCTTGCGGCGGTGCTGTGCGTGCTGTTTTATTTCCGGGACGAGACCGTGTTCCACATCTCCGCGGTGTGCATCGTGATCATGCTCGGGCTTTTGGCGGCGCTGTTCCGCAAAACCACGATGCGCGACGTGCTCGGCTCCTGCATCATCTGTCTGTATCCGACGGCGTTCATGCTCGGGTACTGCTATCTGTCCGTGCAGCCGGACACGGTCTTCTGGCCTGTGCTGCTCCTCACGCTGTTCGCCGCCGCCGGCTGCGACATGTTCGCGTATTTCTGCGGACGCGCGTTCGGCAGACACAAGCTCTGCCCGTCGATCAGCCCGCACAAGACGGTCGAAGGATCGCTGTTCGGCACGGTGCTCGGCACCGCGCTCGGCATGCTCGCGTGGGTGATCCTGCGGAATTCCGCGCCGATCCCGTGGCACGCGTATCTGATCGCGTCGTTCTTCTGCACGATCGCGGGACAGCTCGGGGACCTCTGCGCCTCGGTCATCAAGCGGCAGGCGGGCATCAAGGACTTTTCCGACATGCTGCCGGGACACGGCGGCTTCATCGACCGCATCGACAGCTTCTGCTTTGCGGTGCCGGTGGCGTTCTTTGTGCTGATCCTGTTCCACGCGTAAGCGCCGGTTTTGCTTCCCCCGGACGGGGGATTTTTTGTTTTCCGCGCGAATCGCGGCGAACGCCTTTCCGCGATGTATACTTGCATTTCAAGGGTGCGTATGATACACTAAACAGACATTCCGGAAAAGAAGGGAGCGGTGCGCATGAAACGGGTCCTGCTGTGGATCGGCGTCGGGATCGGCGCGGCGGCTGCGGTCGCGTTGGCGATCCTGATCTTCTGTACCTGCACGTTCGGGAACCACGAATACCGGGCGGCGACGTGTACGGAACCGGAGGTGTGCACGCGCTGCGGCGGCACGCGCGGCGAACCGCTCGGACATGAGGGCGGCGCGGCAAGCTGCACGGAACCTTCCGTCTGCATCCGCTGCGGCGAACGGCTCGGCGAACCGCTCGGTCACGTCTGGCTTCCCGCGACCTGCACGGAACCGGAGACCTGCGCGCGGTGCGAAGCGACGCAGGGCGAACCGCTCGGTCATGTGATGACGGAGCCGACGTATCAGACCCGCGCGACCTGTACGCGCTGCGGGTTCACGGAGGGCGAACCGCTTGCGCCCGCACTTGCGGAACGCACGCTGAACGAGATGCAGGTCGGCGTGCCCGTGCCGTACACGACCGCGTCCTATGAGGATTACGGCGTCGACGTGACCGGAACGGCGGAGATCGTCGATTATGCGGTGATCGAAGGCAACGATACCTTCCCCGCGCGGGAGGGGTACGAATGGCATATCGCGACGGTGCGGCTCGTGTTTTCGGGCGATGACGCAAGGAAGAACGGCGCGCAGACCGCGTGGACGTACGGCGATTTCTATATCCTCGACGATTCGATGGCGGCGCGCGCGGACGAAAACGGACTCCGGCCGTTTGCGGCGGACTGGTACGGCATGCGCGTGCAGTGCTGGCAGAAGACCGGACCGTACGAGGAAGAGGACTGGTTCGACCGCGAGCTGCGCTTTTCGTGGCAGGAGGGCGTGCTGGTGCCGAAGGGGTACGACGGCGTGCTGCTGATCTTCTATAACTACCGTCTTGCAAAGGACGCGGCGCGGCTGTATCTGCCCGCGAGCGACGTGCTCGACGACGCGGTCCCCGTGTTCCGGATGAAATAACAAGCGAACCCGGCATGCGGCGCAGCCGCAATGCAT
>CADAPG010000034.1 GCA_902789675.1 uncultured Eubacteriales bacterium | reverse complement strand
GGGGATCCTCGGCGCGATCGTTCTGCTGCGTACGGTCATGTCGTTCATCATCCATTTTGAGATCCGCAGCGAGCGGCAGCTTCTGGGCGACGACAAGACGAAGCCCGGCGAGGAGCCGACTGAAACGCCGGACGAGCAGCCGCGCAAGAACAAAAAGAGGCCGAAGATCATCAACCTTTGAACCAACGCCCCGGCTTCGGGGCTTTTTTCCGCATGGGAAGTGAGTATGAAACACATGGAAAGCAATCCGATTAACTGGTATCCAGGACATATGGCGAAAGCCAAAAGAATGCTCGAAGAAAACCTGAAGCTCATCGACGTCGTGATCGAGCTTTGAATCCCGATTTCGACCGTCTGTTTGCGGGCAAATCGCGCGTTCTTTTGCTGAATAAGAGCGATCTTGCCGATCCCGCAACCAACAAGCGCTGGATCGGGTATTATAAACAACAGGGGATCGAGGCGGACGGCGTGACCGCAAGCGCGCAGAACGCAAGGTCGACGACGATCCGGCTCATCGAAAAAGCGACGGCGGAACGCGTCAGACACTATGAGGAGAAGGGCGTGCAGAAAACGATCCGCGTGCTGATCGCGGGGATCCCGAACGTCGGCAAATCCACGCTCATCAACCGCATCGCGGGCGAAAAGCGCGCGCAGACCGGTGACAAGCCCGGCGTCACAAAGGGTAAGCAGTGGGTGAAGATCACGCCGCATCTGGAGCTTCTGGATTCTCCGGGGCTCCTCTGGCCGAAGCTCGGCGACGAAACGATCGGAAGACACCTTGCGTTTTTGGGCTCGATCAACGACGAGATCCTGAACATCGAGGAGCTTGCCGGGACGCTGCTTGCAAAGCTCCGGGAGCTTGCGCCCGCCGCGCTGTTTGAACGGTATAAGAAGCTGGACGCCGAAACGCCGGAGAGCGCGCTTCTGGAAGCGGTCGCAAGGAGCCGCGGGTTCATCCTGAAAGGCGGCGTTTACGACACCGAGCGCGCGGCGCGGATCGTGCTGGACGAGTTCCGCGCGGGAAAGATCGCGCGTGTCTCTTTGGAGCAGCCGCCGAAGGAGGAAGAAACGGACAACCCCTCAGTCACCTGACGGCGACAGCTCCCCTTACACAGGGGAGCCGAGAACTGTCGCAGCGAAATGCCTTCCCCTGCTGCAGCATGGGGAAGGGGGACCGCTTGCGGTGGATGAGGTTCCATATTATAAATGATTACATCGGTTCTGTTAACAAGCGAGGAGCCTGCAACATGGTTGTATATCGACTTATCCATTCCCGGAAACTGCCGCATCGGTGGCAAGAAACAAAAATGATCGGATATTTTGATTCAGAATCGCAATGCAAAAAAGCTATCGATCAATTGTTGATGCAGCCGGGATTTCGCGATTATCCGGATAGATTCTGCATAATACCGTGCAGAACCCCGGACGCTCCGGAAGAAACCGCACTCGATACGGTCTACGAGGTCACAGCGGAAAAAGAGATCAATGATTTTGATTCCTATGTATCATATTTGGGTGTATATGCACAGGAAGCATCGGCAGAGAATCGCGTCAAAAAGTGTATGAAACGAATTGAAAACAAAGCGGGAACGGAGTTTTATGTGATCGATTATCGGATCAACGAAGTGCTTTGGAGCGAAGGCTTTGATGTGGTTGAATACAGCGAGTAAGAAAGAGCATGAAAAGGGAGATTGGAAATGTCGAAACAAAGTGAACAGGAACGGCTGCTGGCTCTGTCCGAGCGCGATCGCGCGTTCTGGACGCAGGACGGCGTGATCCTTGCCGGTATGGACGAGGTCGGAAGAGGTCCGCTGGCGGGACCCGTGGTCGTCGCCTGCGTCGTCATGCCGCCGGAGCCGCTCTTAGTATACGTCAACGACTCGAAAAAGGTCAGCGAAAAGCGGCGCGAAGCGTTGTATGACCGTATTCTCTCAACCTGTATCGAGGCGCAGACCGCGTGGGTGGATCAGACCGTGATCGACGAGATCAACATTCTCGAAGCCACGAAGCGGGCGTTCAATGAGGCATTTGCGAAGATGAAAACGCCCGTCACCGATGTGCTCATCGACGCGCTGACGGGGCTTAAGATCCCTGCGCGGCAGCACACGCTGATCCACGGCGATGCTTTAAGCTATTCGATCGCGGCGGCGTCGATCGTCGCAAAGGTCGAGCGTGACCGCTACATGCGCGAGCAGGACGCGATCTACCCGATGTACGGCTTTGCGCAGAACAAGGGCTACGGTACGAAGGCGCATATGGACGCGATCAAGGAATTCGGTCCGTGTCCGCTGCATCGGCGGTCGTTCCTTAAGAATCTGCTATGAATACGGCGGAAACGGGCAAGATCGGCGAGGAGCTTGCCGCGCGGCATCTCAGGCGTCACGGCTTTCGCATTCTCGAACGCAACTGGCGTTCGCACCGGCATGAGATCGATATCATTGCGCGGGAGAAACGCACGGGCACGGTCGTGTTCGTCGAGGTCAAAACGCGTACGCCGGGCAGCTACGGCCGCCCCGCGGACGCCGTGGATCGGAACAAACAGCGATTTTTGCGGCTTGCCGCCGAAAGCTGGCTTCTTTCAAACGGCGGGATCGAACAGCCTGCGCGCTTCGACGTGATCGAGGTGTTCCTGCCGGAAAAGACGGTCAATCACATCGTCAACGCCTTTTAGCGGTTGCCGAATGGCCGTAAAAGTGATATACTGATTAGAAACACGAAGATCGGAGGATCGGATTTTGCACAGAATACATCGGATAGGGATGATCCTGCTGGCGGCGCTTTTGCTTGCCGGGCTTTTCGCGTGCGGACGATCCGGCAAGTCTTCGCAGGACGCCGGCGAGGAGATCGCCTTTGACTTTTCCGAGACGACGGACGGCGTTCCGAGCGGATGGACGGTCAACTCCTATGAGGGCGGATACCGGACCTTCGGCGAGAACGGCGAGGTCGGCTTTGAATCGCTCGGCACGGACGATCTGCGGTTCGTCCGTACCGTTGCGGTCGAACCGGAAACCTGCTATGTGCTTTCTGCGGAGATGTCCACCGAGAATGTCAAAGAGGGACAGGGCGCGACGCTCTCGATCGATAATTACGCCATAGACGGCAGCTTTATCTATTCCGAACCGCTGTTCGGCACAAACGATTGGAAGCCGGTCCTGCTGGCATTCCGCACCGCAAAGGAGCAGGAATCGGTGACGCTCGCGCTGCGGCTCGGCGGGTATTCCGCGGAATCCAGCGGCAGCGTGCGGTTCAGGAACGTGCGTCTGGAACAAACCGAAAACGCTGCGATCCCATTTCAGAATCTGTCTCCCGCCGCGCAGTCGGCGGATGCGTCGGAGCGGACGGCGGAGGATTACGAAAACGTCTTCACGGCGATCTTCTGGGCCGGAACGATCGCCGCGATCGTGCTGCTGTTCGGATTCCTGTACCGCGCAAAGCTGCTTGCAGCGAAGGATGTGCAGAACGGCAAGTACTGGATCTTCCCGATCATCGTGTTCATAGGCTTTGTGATCCGGTTTATCCTTTGCGCAAAGTTCAAGGGGCACGCCACGGACATGGTTTGCTGGCAGGCGTGGGGAAGCCGGATCGTGTCGGACGGCACACATGGCTTCTACGTCAACAACTGGTGTGACTATCCGCCGGGCTACATGCTCGTATGCGGATTTCTGTATCGGATCTCATCCGTCATTGAAGGCGCGCCGGAATCTGTCCGTCTGTTCATTTATATGATGCCGGCATTCCTTTGCGACGTGCTTTCCGGGCTTCTGGTGCTGACGACTGCTAAGCGTTTCCGCCTCGGAAAGGAGCTTGCACTGCTGCTTGCGGGTCTGATCGTGATGAACCCCGCGGCTGTGTTCCTGTCCGGCGCATGGGGACAGATCGACTCGATCCTCACCGCCATGCTGATCGGCACGTTCCTGTTGTTTGACCGGAGCCGTGAGCATGCGTTCCTGCGTATTTTTGCCGCGATCCTGTACACGCTTGCGATCCTTGTCAAATGGCAGGCGCTGATCTTCGGACCGGTGCTGGCGCTGATGTTCATTGCGACCGGACTTTGGACCTGGAACCGGAGATCGTTTTTGAAGCATCTGGTCTTGTCGCATGCTGCGCTGTTTGCAGCGCTCGGCGTGCTTGTTTTGACCTTGCTGCTGTTCCGGGGCGAGGGCATGAAGCTTTTCTGGATGAAGGACATGTTCCTGCAGGCTTCAAGCGGTTATGATTACGCCTCCGTGGAGGGATACAACTTTCTGACGTTCTTCGGCGGCAATTGGGCGCCGATGCACAAAACACTTGCGGACGGCACGAAGGAAGCGCTGCCGATGTTCGCGAAGATGAATGCCGGCGAGATCTTTCTGAAATGCAACGAACTGTTCTCACGCGTTGCGCTTCTCGTCGGATTCCCGACGCTGATCCTGCGGGCATGGAACGGGATGCGTACGTGCAGGGACGGCGTACGGAACCGTGCATTCCATGAACTGATCTTTGCAGGCGCGGTTACTGGGCTGCTCGCGCTGCTGCGCTACCTTGCGAAGAACACTGTCTCCGACAATAACGGCATACGAGCGCTCCTCGGAATCATTTCAGATTTCCCGCTGTACGGGCTTCTGATGATCGGAATGTTTGCTTACATCGTCGGCGTGGAGTGTCGGGATAAGCGGCTGATCGAATGGATCCGGGACGGCGGCGCGTCCGTTGTCGGCGCAATGACGCTTATGCTTTCGGTGATCGTTTTCTACGGAACATTGTTCCTTGCGGCGTTCTTCAAACTGTTCGGCGCTGATCTTACGTGGCACACTTTCGGCGTGACCGGCATTGTCGTTGCGGGCGTCGTCGTACTGGGACTTTTTGCGATCTATCTTATATGGCATATCAAAACGCGCACCGCGCTTTATGAGAATCACGGCCTGATCTTCCTGCTCGCCGCGCTGTTCATGGTGCTGGTGTTTACGTTCGGGCATTATATGCACGAGCGCTATGTATTCCCGGCGCTGTTCCTGCTGGTGTTCGCGTACGCCTACGATCGCGATCCCTATAAGCTTGCCGCATTTTGTATGCTGACGGTCACCACATTTATGAACGAAATGGTCGCGATGTACGTCGTTTCACCCGGCGCGATCGACATGATCCGCGGCGGCGAGCTGCACAACCGCATGATCGACCTGATCTCGCTCCTGGAGGTCGGAGCGGCGCTGTTCTTCACGGCGATCAGCTTCCGCAAGGCGCTGATCCTCGATCCGAAGGATCCTGCGGATGATGAATCGCCGGTACCAACGGAAATAGAAACGCCGATCGGAGGTGAGCAGAATGGACTTTAAGAAGCTTCGCAGCGAGATCCGAAAAGAAGACGGGCGGCGGCTCAACAAGCTTGATTATATTCTGCTTGCAATCCTTCTGATCGTCTATTCGCTCTTTGCGTTTCTGAACCTCGGGTCGGTCACTTCGCCGCAGACCGTCTGGAAAGCGGATCCCGGCGTGACTGTGATCGTCGATCTCGGCGAGCAGACGCCCGTGTCCGAGATCCGGTTCTACGGCTGCATTGCCGAAGGCGAGCTTGAGCTGTATGACGAGAGCGCGTTTATCGACGGATTTTTCACACCGGGCGAAACCGAGCCGCTCGCGACGTTCGAGCAGGACAACGGCGACATGTACAAGTGGAAGGGGATCTCGTTCGATACCGAAACGGAGTATCTGATCCTGTACGTGGCAAGCGGCAGGATCGCCATGAACGAGATCGCTGTGCTGAACGGCGAAACGCTGCTGTCCGCGACGGTGTACGACCCGAAGGGCGGTTCCGAAAAGCTCACCGACGAGCAGGATAAGATCGTGACAGATCAGTCCTATCTCAACGAGATGTATTTCGACGAGATCTATCACGCGCGGACCGCCTATGAGATCGTGAAAAACGACGATCTGTATCTTACCAAGGGAAAAGAAGCCGCCGCGCAGGACGGATATTCGATCTATGAATGGACGCACCCGACGCTCGGAAAGCTTCTGATCGCGGGCGGCATCCGTCTTTTCGGCATGACGCCGTTCGGCTGGCGGTTTGCAGGAACGTTCTTCGGTGTACTCATCCTTGCGGTGCTGTACGTGTTTGCAAAGCGCATCTTCCGCCGAACGGATTATGCGTTTATCACCGCAGGGCTGTTTGCCGCGGACTGTATGCATTTTGCGCAGACGCGCATCGCAACCATCGACACCTACGCGCTGTTCTTCACGCTTCTGATGTTCCTGTTCATGGGGGATTATATCGCAGAGGATTTCGAGAAGCGTCCGTATTGGAAAAAGCTTACGCTGCTCGGGCTTTCGGGACTCATGTTCGGGCTCGGCGTTTCGTCGAAATGGACGTGCCTCTACTCCGGCGCGGGGCTTGCGGTGCTGTACTTCGGCGATCTCATCTATAATCTTGTCCGGATCATCCGGGAACAGGGACGGCAGGCGAATGCATACAGAAAGTACAAGAAGACGATCCGGGAGGAGAGCGAGCCGGAGAGCGCACAGATCGCGCCGCCCAAGAAGCTTCCCGTCAACGTGCTTGCGTATGCGCCGGTGCTGTTTGTTTTCGTCGTGCTTATTCTGCATTTTTCGGGACTTTGGCTGAATGCCGACGATTACCGCTACAGTGCCTATGTGAACGGAGCGTATGTGTCGCGCCTCAATGCGGAGTACGGCGTCGATACGATCAAAAAGGTCTTCTGCCAGCCGTGGTTCTACGGAACGCTGCTGATCCTGATCGGTGTTGCGATCGCGTCGGCGGTCGTGTTCCGTCTCGCATTCCGCAAGCGGGAGAACGTCGATTTTTCGCTCAACGATCTTCTGATGACCCCGGTGTGGTGCTGTCTGTTCTTCATCCTGATTCCGATCGCGTTGTACGCGGCGACCAACTACTGCTATTATATCAAGGCGGGCGATCAAACGCTGCCCGACATGCTCGGCACGCTTTGGAAGGAGCAGGTCAGCATGTACCGCTACCACGCGGACCTCGACGCGACACATATGTGTCAGTCGATGTGGTATCAGTGGCCGCTGATGCAGAAATCGGTCTGGTTCTACTCGGGATATCCGACCTATTTCGATGATGCGGGAAACGAGATCAGACTTCTGTCCAACATCTCCAGCACGGGCAACCCCGCGGTATGGTATGTCTCGGCGTTCGGCGCGGTGTTCGCCGCCGTCGAATGGTTCCGAAATCCCGCATGCAGGAAGGATCGCGCGTTCCTCGTCGTGTTCGTCGGCATCCTTGCGGGGCTGCTGCCGTGGGCGCTCGTGACCCGGTGCGTGTTCCTGTACCACTACTTCTCGACGATACCGTTTGTGATGCTGCTGACGCTGCTGCTTCTCAGTTACGTCGAAAAGAAGTATCCGCGCACGTCGTGGATCAAGTGGGCGTGGCTCATTGCCTCGGTAATCCTGTTCCTGCTGATGCTGCCTGCGGTTTCGGGCATTCCGGTGCCGTACGGGTATGCAAAGTTTATCGAGAACGTGCTCGCGCCGTTCGGAAAGGTCTACTATGTCGGCGTCTGAAGGTAAGAAGAGCTTCATTCAGCTTCTGAAATTCGTGCTGATCGGCGCGTCCAACACGCTGATCGACCTGATCGTCTGCCGTGTGCTGCAGGCGCTGTTCGGAACGTTTTCCGCAGCGCCGATCCTGACGTACTATCTGCCGAAGGTCATCGGCTACGCCTGCGGCATCGCGAACAGCTACTTCTGGAATTCACGATGGACGTTCCGCGAGGAGCGCCGCCGCGATGCGCGCGAGATCGTTTTGTTCATTGCGGTCAATCTTGTTACGCTCGGATTGTCGCTCGGGCTGATGTATCTGTTCAAGAACGTCTGCGGGCTTGACGCATGGTGGACGCGATTGATCGGAGAGAACTGGTTCACGAAGATCGTCAGCGGCGACTTCTTCTGCACGGTGCTGTCGACCGGCATTGCGCTGCTTGTGAACTTTGCGGGCAACAAGCTGCTCGTGTTCAAAAAGCGCCCGGAGGAGCCGAAAGAAGAACCGAAAGAGGAACCGATCGAACCGACGGAGGAATAAACGATGCTGGCAAAGGTGGAGAGCTACGGGCTTGTTGCGCTGAACGGGTATCCCGTGACGGTGGAAACGGATATTTCGTCCGGCATGCCGAACTATGAGACCGTCGGGCTGCCCGACACGGCGGTCCGCGAATCGCGCGAGCGCGTGCACGCCGCGATCCGCCATTCCGGTTTTATGTTTCCGCAGGCGCGCATCACGGTCAATCTGGCGCCTGCCGACCTCAAGAAGGAGGGCTCGGTCTACGATCTGCCGATCGCGCTGTCGATCCTCGAGGCAAACGGCGACCTCCGCCCCACGCCGAAGGGCATGATCGTGCTCGGCGAGCTCGCGCTGGACGGCACGGTCCGCCCGATTTCCGGCATTCTGCCGATGCTGATCGACGCGTACGACAAGGGGTATTCCGTCTTCTACGTGCCGAAGGACAACGCGGCGGAGGCGGCGTATATCCGCGGCGCAACGGTCTTTCCGGTCGAAAACCTTGCGTCGCTGATTCAGCATCTGCGCGGCGAAACGCCGATCACACCGGCGGAGCCGAAGCCCTTTACCGGCGGAACGTACAATAACGCCGTCGATTTTTCCGAGATCCGCGGGCAGACCGCTGCGAAGCGCGCGGCGGAGATCGCCGTCGCCGGCAACCACAACATCCTTCTGTGCGGCACGCCGGGCAGCGGCAAGACGATGCTTGCCCGCGCCATCCCGTCGATTCTGCCCGATATGACGTTCGAGGAAGCGCTGGAGACCACGAAGATCCATTCGATCACCGGCGCAATGAAGGGAACGAGCGGATTGGTGACCGAGCGTCCGTTTCGCGCGCCGCACCACGGCGCAAGCGCGGCGTCGCTGATCGGCGGCGGCACGCGGGCGATGCCCGGCGAGATCAGCCTTGCGCACAACGGCGTACTCTTCCTGGACGAGCTGCCGGAGTTTCAGCGCAATGTTCTGGAAGCGCTGCGGCAGCCCCTGGAGGACGGCTTCGTGACCGTCAGCCGCGCCGCGGCAACGGCGACGTACCCCGCAAAATTCCTGCTCGTCGCGGCAATGAATCCGTGTCCGTGCGGCAACCGCGGCTCGCGCACAAAGCCCTGCACCTGCACGGCGGCGCAGATCAAGCGCTACGCCGGACGCATCAGCGGACCTTTGCTCGACCGCATCGACCTGCATATCGAAATGACAGAGGTCGGCTATCGCGAGATCACCGACCGCAAGCCCGCGGAACCCTCGGAAACGGTTCGCGCGCGAGTGACAGCGGCAAGGGCGCTGCAGCGCGAGCGGTTCAAAGCGGACGGTATCCGCACCAACGCCGAGATGAAGGGCGAGCTGATCCGAAGGTACTGCAATCCCACCGGCGAATCCGAAAAGCTCCTCCGCGACGCGTTCAAGCGCCTGCAGCTTTCGGCGCGCGCCTATCAGCGGGTTCTGAAGGTCGCCCGCACGATCGCGGACCTCGAGAACAGCCCGGAGATTCGCTCCGAGCACTACGCCGAGGCGATCCAGTACCGCAGCATGTCGATGCTTTCCGACTTGTAAAAAACGACAAAATCTGACGCCGCACGGGGTTCCTGTGCGGTTTTTGTTGCGATTTTGTCACATTTGCATATATAAATAGGATTGAAATCCGAAATCGTTCATGCTATGATATGTTCCGAAGTATTCTCAAAACGGAGGAGAAGCGTTCCGATGGACGAAACGACGCGGCACTGGCTGTGGCTGCATTACGCGACGAGCACGAATCCGCGGCTGTTCTGCGAGCTGCTTTCGCGGTTCGACGACATCTCGGAAGCGCACGAAGCGATCCTGAAAAAGGATTTCGATGCGTTTTCCGATGTGTCCGAAACCGTAAGGGATCGGCTCGTTACCGCGGCGGACGAACGGTTTCTGGACCGCTACTGCGCGTGGCTCGAACGGAACGGGGTCGGGGTCGTCACAGCGGAGTCGGAGGAATACCCGACGCTGCTTTCGGAGATCTACGATCCGCCGTCGCTGCTCTTTTATAAGGGCAGACTGCCGAAGGAGCTGAACCTTCCGATCGCAATGGTCGGCGCGCGCAGCTGTACCGATTACGGCAGAGAGGTCGCAGAGCTTCTGGGCGAGCAGCTTGCGGAGCGCGGGGCGACGGTTGTGACCGGGCTTGCCGCGGGGATCGATTCCGCGGCGGCGAAAGGCGCGCTTTCGGTCGGATCCAACGACTGTCCGGTGATCGGGGTCCTCGGCTGCGGGATCGACGTAACCTATCCGCAGAACAACGGCGATCTCTATCAGAAGGTGATCGACCGCGGCGGCGTGCTCGTCACCGAATTTCTTCCGAAGACGCCGCCGCTTGCGCAGAATTTTCCGATCCGCAACCGCATCCTGTCAGGGCTTTCCCGCGGGGTCGTGGTGATCGAAGCGGGCGAGCGCAGCGGCACGTCGATCACGGCGGACTGCGCCCGCGAGCAGGGCAGAGAGGTCTTTGCGGTGCCGGGACGCATCACGGATCCGATGAGCGTGGGTACCAACCGCATGATCACGCGCGGCGAGGCAAAGCCCGTGACCTGCGCGGCGGAGATTTTAACCGAGTTTACGGACGATGCGGGCGACGACGTGCTGAACGGCGCGGCGAAGAAGGTGACGTTCACCTCGCTCGGCGCGATCGGACAGGAGATCTACATGGCGCTTTTGCAGGGCGAAAAGGACGCGGACGAGCTTCTGGACTGGATCGACTGTTCCGCGCAGGATCTCAACGCGACGCTGACGCGGATGCTGTTTTCCGAGGTCATCAAACAACTTCCGGGCCGTATCTACGCGCTCGATACCATCCACACGGTCGTAACGTTCGACCAATAACGCAAGAGGAGTTCTACTATGGCAGAAGCAAAAAACACGCTGGTGATCGTTGAGTCCCCCGCAAAGGCAAAGACGATCGGAAAGTTTTTGGGGAACAAGTTCAAGGTCGTGGCGAGCAACGGGCACGTTCGCGATCTTCCGAAATCGCAGCTTGGCATCGACACCGCGCATGACTTTACCCCGAAATATATCACGCTCCGCGGACGCGGGGACGTGCTGGAGCGCATCAAGAAGGAAGCGAAGGAAGCCGATCGCGTCCTTCTCGCAACGGACCCTGACCGCGAAGGCGAAGCAATCTCCTGGCATCTGGCGCAGATCCTGAAGCTCGATACGGCGTCGAAATGCCGCATCGAGTTCCACGAGATCACGTCGAACGCGGTGAAAAACGCGATCAAAAAGCCGCGCACGATCAACATGGACCTCGTCGACGCGCAGCAGGCAAGACGCGTGCTGGACCGCATCGTGGGATATAAGATCAGCCCGATCCTGTGGGTCAAGATCCGCAAGGGGCTGTCCGCAGGCCGCGTGCAGTCCGTGGCGACACGCATCGTGTGCGACCGCGAGGACGAGATCAATGCGTTCGTTCCGGAGGAATACTGGACGCTGACCGCAAAGCTCAAGGCGGGCGCAAAGAAGTCGTTTGACGTGCGCTTCTACGGCGAGGACGGCGCGAAGGTCGATCTTCGGACCGAGGAACAGACGAACGCGGTCATAAAACGCGTCGGCGATTCCGCATTCACCGCGACCGAGGTAAAGAGCGGCGAAAAGCACAAGCATGCCGCGCCGCCGTTCACGACGTCCAGCATGCAGCAGGACGCGTCCAGAAAGCTCGGCTTCACGACCAAGCGCACCATGATGGTCGCGCAGCAGCTCTATGAGGGCGTGGAGATCGGCAAAAAGGGCGCAACGGGTCTGATCACCTACATCCGTACCGACTCGGTCCGCATTGCGGACGAGGCGCAGAAGTCGGCACGCAGCTATATTCTGGAGACCTTCGGCGAGGCGTACATGCCGAAGACGCCGAATGTGTACCGCGGCCGCCGCAACGCGCAGGATGCGCACGAAGCGATCCGTCCGACCGACGTAAAGAACGATCCGAAGACGCTGAAGCCGTATCTTTCGAGCGACCAGTACAAGCTCTATAAGCTTGTGTATGAACGCTTCCTGGCAAGTCAGATGAGCGATGCGGTGCTCGAGCAGACCGCCGTCACGTTCGACGCGAACGGCGTACAGTTCAAGGCGACAGGCTCGCGCGTGCACTTTGCGGGCTTCTCCGCGGTGTACACCGAGGGACGTGACGTCGACGACGAGGACACCGTGCAGCTTCCGCCGATCAAGGAGGGCGACTGCTTTAAATCCGAGAATCTGGATCCGCAGCAGAAGTTCACGCAGCCGCCGTCCCGCTATACCGAGGCGACGCTCGTCAGAACGCTCGAGGAAAAGGGCATCGGCCGTCCGTCCACCTATTCGCCGACGATCTCCACGATCATCGACCGCGGCTACATCATGCGGGAAAAGAAGACGCTGGTGCCGACCGAGCTCGGCTTTGCCGTAACGGGGCTGATGAAATCGAGCTTCCCGGACATCGTGGACATCGCGTTCACCGCAAACATGGAGGAGGAGCTCGACTCCGTCGAGGATGGCTCCGAAAAGTGGCAGAACGTCGTGGGCGAGTTTTACGATCCGTTTATGCAGACGGTCGAGACCGCCGAGAAGAACGCGGAAAAGATCAAAATCCCCGACGAGGTTTCCGACGTCCCGTGCGACAAGTGCGGCGCGATGATGGTTTATAAGATGGGACGCTTCGGCAAGTTCCTTGCGTGCCCGAATTTCCCGACCTGCCGCAACACAAAGTCGATCGTGGAGAAGGTCGAGGGCGTTCCGTGCCCGAAGTGCGGCGCCGCGATCGTCAAGAAGCACGGCAAGAAGAAAGTATTTTACGGCTGCGAACGCTATCCGGACTGCGATTTCACCAGCTGGGATCTGCCGGTTGCGACCAAGTGTCCGAAGTGCGGCGGTCTGATGGTGCAGAAGCACGGACAGAACGGCACGTTCGTGCAGTGCGCGGATCCGGACTGCAAGGAGATCCTGCGCCGCACGAAGAAGACCGATGCGTAAACCGAGCGTGACCGTCGTCGGCGCGGGGCTTGCCGGCGCGGAGGCGGCGTACCGGCTGCTCTCGCACGGGTATCCCGTGACGCTGTATGAGATGAAGCCCGAAAAGCGTACGCCCGCGCACAAGGGCGACGGCTTTGCGGAGCTCGTCTGCTCGAACTCGCTGCGCTCCGATCGGCTTTCGAACGCCGTCGGGCTCCTGAAGGAGGAGATGCGCGCGCTGGACTCGCTCGTCATGCGGGCGGCGGACGCGACAAAAGTCCCGGCAGGCGGCGCGCTTGCGGTCGACCGGGACGGGTTTTCGCGGTATATCACCGAAACGCTGACGGCGTTTCCGGAGCTCACCGTCGTGCATGAGGAGCTCACCGCGCTTCCCGCGTCGCCCGCGATCGTGGCGACGGGACCGCTGACAAGCGACGCGCTGAGCAGCGCGATCGAGAAACGCTTCGGACAGAGCCTGCATTTTTACGACGCTGCGGCGCCGATCGTGACCTTTGCGTCGCTCGACCATGAGAAGGTTTTTGCGGCGTCCCGCTATGACCGCGGCGCGGATTATCTGAACTGCCCGATGACGCGCGAGGAATACTTTGCGTTCTATCACGCACTCGCTGCGGCGGAAACTGTGCCGCTGCATTCGTTCGAAACGCCGCGCGTGTTCGAGGGCTGCATGCCGATCGAGGTCATGGCGAAGCGCGGCGAACTGACGATGGCGTACGGACCTTTGAAGCCGGTCGGGCTGGAGGTCGACGGCAAGCGTCCGTTTGCGGTGGTGCAGCTAAGGCGCGATAATGCCGACGGCACGCTCTATAACATCGTCGGGTTCCAGACGAATCTCCGGTTTCCGGAGCAGAAGCGCGTGTTCGGTCTGATCCCGGGACTCGGGCATGCGGAATTTGCGCGCTACGGCGTGATGCACCGCAATACGTTTCTGGAATCCCCGAAGCTGCTGCACTGGGATTATTCGCTGCGGGAGGATCCGCTGCTGTTCTTCGCCGGACAGATGACCGGCGTGGAGGGCTACGTGGAATCCGCGGCGAGCGGGCTTCTTGCCGCGATCGGGCTGATCGAAAAGCTCGAAGGCAGGGAAGCGATTGATTTTACGTCCGAAACCGCAATCGGCGCGCTCGGACATTACGTTGCCGAATACAACGGCGGCGATTTTCAGCCGATGAACGTGACGTTCGGCATCATGGATCCGCTCAAAGAACGCGTCCGCGGCAAGCAGGAGCGCGGCGAGCGGATCGCAGGACGCGCGCTGGACAAGCTCCGCGCGCTGAAGGAACACTACGCTTTATGAGGAGGTATATCCGATGGAACAGTTGAAGGGAACGACCATCGTCGCGGTCAAGCGCAACGGTGTGACCGCGATCGCAGGCGACGGGCAGGTCACGATGGGACAGCAGGCTGTCATGAAGGCGCACGCAAAGAAGGTGCGCAGGCTGTATCACGACCGCGTGGTCGTCGGTTTTGCGGGCTCGGTCGCGGACGCGTTTACGCTGTGCGACCGGTTCGAGGCAAAGCTCGAAATGCACGGCGGCGCGCTGAAGCGCGCGGCGATCGCGCTTGCGCAGGATTGGCGCAGCGATAAGATCATGCGGCAGCTGGAGGCGATGATGATCGTCGCGGACAAGGACGATCTTCTGATCCTGTCCGGCACCGGCGAGGTCATCGAGCCGGACGACGACATTGCGGCGATCGGCTCCGGCGGGCTCTATGCGCTCGCGGCGGCGAAGGCGCTGAAACGGTATACCGAGATGAGCGCGGAGGAGATCGCCTGCGAATCCATGGCGATCGCCGAATCCATCTGTATCTTTACCAACGGCAATATCAACGTGGAGGTGATCCGTCCGTGACCCCGAGAGAGATCGTAAACGCATTGGACCGCTATATCATCGGTCAGGACGAAGCAAAGCGCGCGGTGGCGATCGCTTTGAGAAACCGTTACAGAAGAAGCTGCCTGCCCCCCGAGCTCCGGGAGGAGATCACGCCGAAGAACATCATCATGCTCGGACCGACGGGCGTCGGCAAGACCGAGATCGCGCGGCGGCTTGCAAAGCTTGTCGAAGCGCCGTTCGTCAAGGTCGAGGCGTCGAAGTATACCGAGGTCGGCTACGTCGGCAGGGACGTCGAGAGCATGGTGCGCGACCTTGTGGAGGAGTCGATCCGGCTCACGAAGCAGAAGCGCATGGACCTTGTGAAGGACGCGGCGGCAGCTGCGACCGAGCAGCGGCTTGTGGAGCTTTTGCTGCCGCAGCAGAAGAAGCAGCAGCGAACGGTGAATCCGCTCCAGTTCCTTTTGGACAGCGGACAGCCGGAACCGGAGGAACCCAAACCCACCGAGGAGGAGCAGCAGGCGCGGAAGACACTGCGCGAACAGACGCTCGACCGTTTGAGAAAAGGACTTCTCGAGAAGGAGATCGTGGAGATCGAGGTTGAGGAGGGCGTCAGCGCCATGATGTTCGGCGCAAGCGGCATGGAGCTCGATATGGGCGGCATGCTCGGCGATCTGCTTCCGAAAAAGAAAAAGGCAAAGCGCATGCCGGTGGAGCACGCGCGTTCGATCCTCATGCAGCAGGAATCCGAAAAGCGCATCGACATGGACGACGTGAACCGCGAAGCGCTCTGGAATGCCGAGCAGAACGGCATCATCTTCCTCGACGAGATCGACAAGATCGCGGGAAACGCGAACCACATGGGCGCGGACGTCTCGCGCGAGGGCGTGCAGAGGGACATCCTGCCGATCGTCGAAGGCACAACGGTCGCCACAAAGTACGGTCCGGTCAAGACGGATTTCATCCTGTTCATCGGCGCGGGCGCGTTCCATGTGGCAAAGGTCACCGATCTGATCCCCGAGCTGCAGGGACGTTTTCCGATCCGCGTCACGCTCAAGGACCTCACCGAGGACGATTTCTACGCGATCCTGACGCAGCCGGACAACGCGGTGACGAAGCAGTACGCCGCGCTCTTAAAGCCCGACAACGTGAATCTGAGCTTCACCGAGGACGCATTGAGAGAGATCGCAAAATTCGCATTCCGCGCGAATGAACAAAACGAGAATATCGGCGCACGCCGCCTGCATACGGTAATGGAGAATCTGTTGAACGACATCTCCTTCAACGCGAACGGTCAGCACCCGATGATCGACGTCGTCGTGGACGGCGCCTATGTCGACGCGCACCTGTCCGCTGAGTGGAGTGAGGACAACATTTCGAAGTACATTCTGTAACGGGCGGCGGAGTCCGCCCGGGAAAGGACGGACGATGAAGCGTTTTCTGACTGTTTTGCTCTGCGTGCTGCTGCTTCCGTGTTCGGTCGCGGCGGCGGAAACCGAAATTCCCGATTCGGGAGCCATCGACCTTGTTCCGGCGGACACGCCGTCCGGATCCGATCCGGATTGGGTCCCGTGGGAGGAACCGGAAGATCCCGTCGAGGCGTTTGCACCCGGCACGGCAGATGACGGGTTCCACCGCGGCATGCGTCCGCTTTCGCGGTACGCGCAGGCGTTTTCCGTGACGGACGCCGATCTGGTGCTTGCCGCGCGCGTTGCGTATCTGGAGGCGGGCGGCAGAAACGCGCAGGCGTACCGCGCGGTGCTCTGCGTGCTCTATAACCGCTGCGTGGCAAAGCGGTTCGGCGGAAAGGTGACCGACATTCCCACCGAAGCGTACCGCAAGGGGCAGTTTTCGGTCATCCATCACAAGGGCTTCAAAAAGCTGAAGCCGCCGGAGGACATCGTCGAGGCAGCGCGGGACATCTTCCTGTACGGTAACCTCGACCTTCCGGAAAACATACTCTTTTTCTGCGCCTCGCGGCTCGGCAAAGGCTGGGGCGGACGCAGATTTTACAAGGATATCGGCGGCAACCTGTTCTTTTACGGGAGCGTCGATTAAGGAAAGGAGTCTTTTGAAACACTTTATATGAAACATAAACTGAAAATCATCCCGCTGGGCGGGGTGGGGGAGATCGGCAAAAACATGACCGTGATCGAGTATGGGAACGACATTCTCATCATCGACTGCGGGCTGATCTTTCCGGACGAGGAGATGCCGGGGATCGACGTGGTCATCCCCGACATGACCTACCTCGAACAAAACCGGGATCGCATCCGCGGCATGTGCGTCACGCACGGGCACGAGGACCATATCGGCGCGATCCCCTATGCCATGGAACGTTTCCGCTGCCCGATCTACGGCACGCGGTTTACCAATGCCCTGATCCGGCACAAGCTGGACGAGCATAAGCTTACGGACGTCGAGGTGATCGACGTCGATCCCGGCGAGACCGTCACGCTCGGTTGCTTTAAGATCGAGTTCATCAAGACGGGACATTCGATCGCCGGAGCGGTCGCGTTTGCGATCCGCACCCCGATCGGCACGTTGATCCACACGGGCGACTTCAAGATCGACATGACGCCGATCGACGGCGAGCCGATCGACATCAACCGGTTTGCGTACTACGGTTCCAAGGGCGTGCTTGCCCTGCTGTCGGACTCCACGAACGTGGAGCACGCGGGGTTCACGCAGAGCGAAAAGGAGATCGGCAAGACCTTTGAGCGCGTCTTCTCGAAGGCGCAGGGGCGCGTGATCGTGGCGACGTTTGCGTCGAACGTGTACCGCATCCAGCAGGTCGCCGACGTCGCGATCGAGCACGGGCGCGTGATCTGTTTCCAGGGCAGAAGCATGGAGCAGATCGTGCGGTTTGCGCAGGAGCTCGGCTATCTGCACATCCCGACCGATCGGATCGTGCAGGTAGAGCATCTCAAAAACCTGCCGGACAGCATGGTCTGCGTTATGACCACCGGCAGCCAGGGCGAGCCGATGAGCGGTCTCACACGTATGGCGAACGCCACGCACAAGCTGAACGTCGGCGCGGGCGATACCGTGATCATCTCGGCAAGCGCGATCCCCGGCAACGAGCGCGGCGTCGCGCGCGTGATCAACGCGCTGTATGAAAAGGGCGCGGACGTGGTGTACGACCGCATGGCGGACGTGCACGTGTCCGGACATGCCTGCGCGGGCGAGCTTCGGCTGATGCTCGGCATTACGAAGCCGAAGTATTTCATCCCGGTGCACGGCGAGGCGCGGCACCTCAAGATGCACGCGGACCTTGCGCGGGAGCAGGGCATCGATCCGGAACGCATCTTTATGGCGCACAACGGCGCGGTGATCGAGCTTACGGCAAGAAAGGGCGTGATGCAGGAGACCGTGCAGGCGGGGAGCCTCATGGTGGACGGGCTCAAAAACATCGAGGACGTCGTTCTGCGCGACCGCAAAACGCTGTCTGTGGACGGACTGGTGTCGGCGATCATCGTGCTCGACACGGAGACCGGAAGGCTTCTCAACCCGGTCGAGATCTATTCGCGCGGGTTCATCTATATGCGCGACAACGAACCGCTGATCGCGGAGGCGAGCGAGCTGGTCTATGAAACGAGCAAGCGGTTCGAGGGCGTCGCAAAGGACGAGTACCCGAGCGTCAAGAATGCGGTCAAGAGCAAGCTCAAGTCGTTCCTGTACGACAAGACCGGCAGAACGCCGATGATCCTGCCGATCGTGATCGAGCTGTAACGGAAAAGGGGGACATTTCCTATGAAAAAGAGCGTCCGGATCGCAGCCTTGTTTGCGGCGCTGCTCCTGTGCGCCGGGCTGTTACAGGGCTGCGCAGTGCCGAATGGGAACGTAACGGAACCGACCGAGCATCCGCAGGAATCCGAGCCGATCGAAACACCGTGTGAATCGGCAGCGGCACCGGAGATAAGCGTA
>CADAPG010000033.1 GCA_902789675.1 uncultured Eubacteriales bacterium | reverse complement strand
ATGCTGACATGGTGTCAGCATATACGGATAATGGTGGGGGATTGAATCATGAGAAAGGATACACCGGAACAGATCGCCCGTAAAAGGGAAGAAATTATCAATGCCTGTGAGCGACTCTACCGAACAATGAGCTTTCGGGAAATCACACTCAAGGAGATCGGAACGTTCACTTCCTTCTCCCGTCCAACCATCTATAACTACTTTGAAACGAAGGAAGAAATCTTTCTGGCTCTTTTTCAGAGGGAATACGACCGCTGGAATGAGGATCTGACGGTTATACTGAACGGGAACGAAAAACTGTCTAAAAAGGACCTGGCAAATCACATTGCAAACTCTCTTTCCGGACGGGAACAGCTCTTAAAGCTCCTCTCCATGAACAATTACGATATGGAGGCAAACAGCCGCCAGGAACTGTTGACCGCCTTCAAGCAGTCTTACGGACGCTCCATGCATCTGATGCGCATGCTTCTGGAGAAGTTCTGCCCGGACATGCGTGCGACGGATATTCAGAACTTCATCTATACCTTTTATCCCTTTATGTTTGGGATATACCCCTATACGGCTGTCACGGAAAAGCAGAAGACAGCCATGAAGGAAGCAGGAATCGACTACGTGTATCAAACCGTCTATGAACTCACTTACAGCTGCCTGATCCGGCTGCTGGGCGAGTGAAAGACGGATAAAGAATAACAATCATTTCAGCAAAGGAAAGTACTTCGATGGCACATTTACCGAAAACGGCGCTCGGCGCATGGGCATGGGGTAATGCCGGAACTTTCGGAAACAACTTTACGGCGGACAGTCTGAAGCCGATCTTTGATACCGCTTTCGGGAAAAGGAGATGAAATAAGATGAGCATCACGGTCAATCTGTATTATCACGGCAAAAACGGCAGCGCGCGGGCGTTTGCCGAAGAGATGGAACGCAGCGGCATTGCGGACGCGATCCGCGCTGAAAAAGGCAATTTGCAGTACCGATATTTTGTCCCGACGGATGATTCCGAAACGGTGCTTCTGATCGATTCGTGGGCGGATCAGGCGGCGATCGACGCGCACCATCAAAGCCCGATGATGCGGCAAATCGCGGCGCTGCGCGAGCAGTATGATCTGCACATGGAAGCGAAGCGGTTTGTTTCCATGGACGTGCCGCAATCAGATGAGCAATTTTTACGAAAATAAAAACGGAGGATTTTTGACATGAGCGAAAAAATCGTACAAACGGCAGGCAGGAATCAGCTCGGCGAATTTGCGCCGATGTTCGCGCACCTCAACGACGATGTGCTGTTCGGCGAGGTCTGGAACGACAAAGCGATCGGCGTCAAGACCAAGTGCATCATTACGGTCGTGTCGCTGATGGCGTTGGGAATCACGGATTCATCACTTACGTATCATCTGCAGAACGCTAAGGCGCACGGCGTAACCAAGGAGGAGATCGCCGCGATCATCACCCACGCGACGATGTACGTCGGCTGGCCGAAGGGTTGGGCTGTGTTCCGTCTTGCCAAGGAGGTATGGAACGAGGAAGTTCCCGCGATGACGGATAAGGATCGGTTCCAAAACACGATCTGCTTCCCGATCGGCGAGCCGAATCCGTTCGGCAGGTTCTTTGTCGGACAGAGCTATCTTTCGCCGGTTTCGACCGAGCAGGTCCCGGTCTACAACGTGACCTTCGAGCCGGGCTGCCGCAACAACTGGCATATCCATCATGCAAAAAGCGGCGGCGGTCAGATGCTGATCTGCGTCGGCGGAAGAGGCTATTATCAGGAATGGGGCAAGGAACCGGTCGAGATGACGCCGGGAACGGTAATCAACATTCCCGCCGAGGTCAAACATTGGCACGGCGCTGCGCCGGATGAATGGTTCTCTCACCTCGCGATTGAAGTCGCGGGCGAGGAAGCGGGCACCGAATGGTGCGAACCTGTGGCGGAAGCCGATTACAACAAACTGAACTGAGGAGTTTTTATGAAAAAGACAATCTCTATTTTTTTGATCGCATTATTGGCAATGGGCATTCTTGCCTGCGGCAAACCCGCCGCATCGGAACAGAAAGACGGCGCGCCGACAGCAGTTTCTGAGCAGCCGGAAACGACCGTGACCGAAGCGCCCGCGGAAACAGTTGAACCGACAGCCGCGCCGGAAGAGCCCGTCACAGAACAGCTCGCGGAACCGACCGAAGCGCCGACTGCGGAACCGACTGAAGAACCGGCGCCGCATAAGACCGTGCTCGTCGTCGTATTCAGCGCTACCGGCACGACCATGGGTGTTGCCGAAAAGATCGCGGCAATCGAGGATGCCGATCTCTATGAGATCGTGCCCGCCGAGCCGTATTCCGATGCGGATCTGAATTGGAACGACCGCAACAGCCGTTCGACCAAAGAGCAGAACGATACGAGCGCCCGCCCCGCAATCGCGAGCGAGCCGATCGACCTTTCCGGATATGAGCGCATCTATATCGGCTATCCGATCTGGTGGGGCGAGGAGCCGAGAATCCTCGATACGTTCGTCGAAAGCTACGACTTCGGTACGATCACGATGATCCCGTTCTGCACGTCCGCAAGCTCCGGCATCGGCAGAAGCGGCAAGAATCTTGCCGAGCATGCAATCGGCGGCAGCTGGCTCGACGGCAAACGCTTTTCGGGCAGCGTTTCAACGAGTGATCTTGAAAACTGGATCAACGGACTGAAATAAGGAAACGGAGGACGGCTCCATGCGGGCGAAACATTCAAAAACCATCAAAATGATCGCGGACGCGTGCATGACCGTCCTTCTTCTGTGCCTGACGGCGTATCAGGTGACCGGCGAGGTCCTGCACGAATGGTTCGGCATCGGCATGACCGTGCTTTTGATTCTGCATCATATCCTGAACCGCAGATGGTACGCTGCGCTGTTTCGGGGCAGATACAATGTCTATCGGATCGTCACGACCGCGATCAACACGCTGCTTTTTCTGTCGATCGCGCTGACGGCGCTTTGCGGCATGTCGATGAGCGCCCACGCGGTGCCGTTCCTCTACGGCATGCTGCCCGTGTCGTTTGCGCGGCGATTCCACCTTGCGCTGTCTTGCTGGTCGTTCGTGTTGATGGGCGTTCATCTCGGACTGCACATTCCGACCATGACGGCGCTGTGGAACAAAAAGGTCAAAATGATCCTTGCGGTTCTCTGCACGGCAGTCGCAGGCGTCGGTCTTTGGCTGTTTATCAGAAGCGGCATCACGGACTATATGTTCTTCCGCTCACCGTTCGCGTTTTTCGACTACGACAGATCCGCCGTTCTCGTTTTCGCGGAAAATCTTGCGATAC
Source organism: uncultured Eubacteriales bacterium (assembly GCA_902789675.1). Taxonomy (GTDB): domain Bacteria; phylum Bacillota; class Clostridia; order Christensenellales; family CAG-138; genus UBA3792. The sequence goes on along the minus strand of CADAPG010000033.1, from coordinate 15,126 downwards.
TGACCGCGTTTGCTGTTTTCGGCGCGTGCGTCGCGGCGCTGATGAAAGCGATCGGAACAAAGGGGAAGAGGACAGAAAAGATCCTGCTGCCCGTCGGTTGCATTGCCGTCGCTTTGCTGATTGGTTTGGCTTTATCGCTGTTTGTCGTTGAAAAGCCGCAGAGCGTACCCTCATGGGATGCGCCGGCCGATGAGATTGTCGGCACTTCCGTACCGCAAAGTACCGCCCCGACCGTTTCGTCGGCGCAGGCTGCCGATCCCGCATCCGTTGACGACGGCTTTGCGCTTTTGCCCGGCGGTACATTTATGATGGGCAGTCCGGAAACGGAAAACTGGCGCATCAACGACGAAACGCAGCACAAGGTCTCGGTTTCCGCGTTCTATATCGATCCGTTTGAAACGACGCAGGCGGAATACGCCCGTCTGACGGGACAGAATCCAAGCGCGTTTTCAGGGGACGGTCTGCCGGTTGAGAGCATTTCCTGGCTCGATGCGATCCGTTTTGCGAACGCAAAAAGTCTGGACGCCGGGCTCGATCCGGTCTATACGATCGGCGAAACCGAAGTTTCGTGGGACCGCACCGCGAACGGCTACCGTCTGCCGACTGAGGCAGAATGGGAATATGCCTGCCGCGCGGGAACGGCGACGCCGTTCAATTCGGAACACTCGCTTGACGCGGACAACGCAAATTTTTACGGGCATTACCCTTACGAGATCGAGGAGAACTATTTCGACGATTCGGTTCTCGAAGCGCGTCCGGGCATCTACCGCCAGACGACGGTTGCGGTCGGGAGCTTTGCACCGAATCCGTGGGGTCTCTACGATATGCATGGCAACGTCAACGAATGGTGCTGGGATTATTACGGCGCGTATGATGGATCGAATGCAGTCGATCCGATCGGACCGATGATCGGCACACGACACGTCTATCGCGGCGGCGGATGGAACGATTTCGGCAAGAATATGCGCAGCGCCTACCGCGCGGCGGGGCAGTCCGATCTGATCGCGGCAAACCTCGGCGTGCGTCTGGTGCGAAACGCGGCAGACGGACAAGGCGTCGTGACCGTCTCCGAAACCGTACCGGCCAAGGCGGCGCAGGGCAAGGTGCTGATCGCCTACTTCTCCTGGAGCGGAAACACCCGCGGCATTGCAAAAGAGATTCAGCGGCAGACCGGCGCGGACATTCTGGAACTCGAACCGGCGCATCCGTATTCGGACGATTACAACACCGTTTTGATGGAGGCGCAGGCGGATCAGCATAACGGGGCGCGTCCGGAGCTTTTGCATCTGCCCGAAAGCATCGGCGAATATGACGTGATTCTGCTCGGCTATCCGAACTGGTGGGCGTCGATCCCGATGCCGGTGGCGACGTTCCTCGAAGCTTATGATTTTTCCGGCAAGACGATCGTTCCGTTCTGCTCGCACGGCGGCGGACGGTTCGGACAGAGCATCACGGCGATTGCCAAGCTCGCGCCGGATGCGCTGCTCGGCGAGGGACTTTCGATCCACTATTCCGGCGGCGCGTCGATGGCAAGCGACGTCACGGCATGGCTCGAAGCAAACGGGATTCAATAAAAAGGGAGACAATATGAAGGTTATTGTTTTAATGGGCAGTCCGAACAGGCACGGCTCCACAAGGATTCTGGCGGATTCGTTCGTGCAGGGGGCAAGCGAAGCGGGACACGTATGCGAGATCATTGACGTCGCGCGTGCAAACGTGCATCCGTGCATCGGCTGTGTGCGCTGCGGCTATGAAGGTCCCTGCGTACAAAAGGATGACGTGTCGATGATACGGGAAAAGCTGCTGAACTGCGACATGGTTGTGTTTGCAACGCCGCTGTATTACTATGGCATGAGCGCGCAGCTCAAGACACTCGTCGACCGCTTCTGCGCGTTCAACAGCAGCTTAAACAGCAGACACCTGAAATCGGCGCTTCTGACCGTTGCGTGGAACGCCGACGACTGGACGTTCGATGCGCTTTCGGCACACTATCGAACGCTCGTGCGATATATTCATTTTGAGGACAAGGGCATGCTCCTGGGATACGGCTGCGGGACCCCGTCCATGACGAAGCAAAGCAGATATCCCGATGCGGCGTATCGGCTCGGAAAGAATCTATAAGGTATGTTTTCGCAGAAAGGATGGCCGATACATGAAAGCAAGGAGATACCCGAGTTGTTCCCTCCTTTTGCCTTGTCTTAAACATTATGCGCCGGAATAAGGCCGTTCGCTGCTGAGTCAGTTATCTCTACTCGCACCAACAAGAAACCTCTTTTGTCTGCCGGGGCAAGAGAGGATTTTTGTTGTACGGCGCCGGGCGGTTATGGTATAATCATCCCGATAAATCTGAGTGTATGAGGGCTGAATATGGACAAGCAGGGAATCCTGAATTGCTTATCTGAGTTTCCTTATGATCGAAATGAGTATTGGGTCGTTGCAGGCGGAGCCATGGTTCTGTATGGTATTCGTGAGCAGACCGCTGACATTGATCTCGGATGCAGTAAACGATTGGCGGATCATCTGGAAGCAGACGGCTGTTTGTTCCGGCGAACGGACGATGGGAAAAGATGGTTCAGATACGGAGATCATATTGAGATTTTTGAGGAGTGGATCAAGGATACCGTTGAAACACTCTGTGGGTTCCGCGTCGTATCCATTCAGGGGTTAATCGAAATGAAACAGGATCTCGGACGGGATAAGGATAAAAAGGATATTGCATTGATCAAAGCATACTTAAGCCGGTAGATCCCGGTTTGTCAAGCTGTTCGGCATGCGCCCTTCGGGCAGCCGGAAAAACTGCGTAAGACAGATCGCCGAAAAACGCAGCGCCCTTCGCCGGAGCGAAGGGCGTTTTCATGTTCTTTTATCGGAAAACGTACATCAGGTTCAGACAGTCCGGCGCGTCCGGATCGACATAGCCGGTGTCGGTGAAGCCGATCTTTTCATAGACGCGCAGCGCCGCGGCGTCGTCCCGCTTCACGCAGACCTCCGCGCAGCCGTATTTCCGTTCCGCTTCGAGCTCGGAAAGGATCATGCGCAGCGCTTCCGTGCCGTATCCCCGCCCCTGAAAGCGACGGTCGATCAGAAACTGCTGCAGATCGTAGCAGGCGGGTTCCTCGTCGAGATCCTTCACAAGCGCGACGCCGACCGCCGTGTCGCCGTCCGCGATCCCGATGACGCGCGCGCGGTTTGCGCGATAGACGTAGCCGCGCGCAAGGATCCCTAAGGCACTGTCCAGGAACCCCTCCTGGTCTTCGCCGACGGACAGCGAACGAATCTGCATCCAGTTGGTTTCGTCCACATCAAACAATCGAAGCATGCGTTACTCCCACTCGATCGTGGCGGGGGGCTTGCTGGTAATGTCGTAGACGATGCGGTTGATGCCCTTGACCTCGTTGACGATGCGCGAGGACACGCGGTCGAGCACGTCGTACGGGATGCGCGCCCAGTCCGCCGTCATGAAATCGTCGGTCTTGACCGCGCGCAGCGCAAGCGTATAGTCGTAGGTGCGTCCGTCGCCCATGACGCCGACGGAGCGCATCGAGGTCAGCACCGCAAAGTACTGCGACAGTTCCTTCGAGACGCCGGAGAGTGCGAGCTCCTCGCGGAAGATCGCGTCCGCTTCGCGCAGGGTGTCGAGCTTTTCGCGCGTGATCTCGCCGATGATGCGGATCGCCAGCCCCGGACCCGGGAACGGCTGCCGTTCGACGAACGCGTCCGGCAGACCCAGATCGCGCCCGAGCGCGCGGACCTCGTCCTTGAACAGCATGCGCAGCGGTTCGACGATGCCCTTGAATCCGATATCCTCCGGAAGCCCGCCGACGTTGTGATGGCTCTTGATGACCGCGGAGCTGCCGAGCCCCGATTCGATGACGTCCGGGTAGATCGTGCCCTGCACCAAAAAATCTGCGCCGCCGATCTTCCTTGCTTCCTCTTCAAACGCGCGGATAAACTCCGCGCCGATGATCTTGCGCTTCTGTTCCGGCTCGGTCACACCCGCAAGGCGCGAGAGGAACCGTTCCTCCGCGTCAACGCGCACAAAGCGGATCGGCCACGGCGAAAACGCGGCTTCGACCTCGTCGCCTTCGTTTTTGCGCATCAGACCGTGATCGATGAACACGCAGGTCAGCTTATCGCCGATCGCTTCCGCCATCAGCGCCGCCGCAACGGAGGAATCCACGCCGCCGGACAGCGCCAGAAGCGCCGTGCCGTCGCCCACCTGTTCGCGAATCTTTCTGATCGCCTCGGTGCGGATATCGCCGACCGTCCAGTCGCCCTTCGCGCCGCAGACGTCGAACAGAAACGCGCGGATCAGCTCGCGTCCGTACTGCGTATGGCGCACCTCCGGATGGAACTGCACGCCGTAAAACCGCTTTTCCGCGCAGGCGATCGCCGCCGTGGGGCACACTGCGGTCGTCGCGGCGGGCTTGAAGCCTTCGGGGAGCCGGCTGATATAGTCGCCGTGGCTCATCCAGGTGACCGAGGTCTCCGGGAGTTTTCCGAACAGCTTATCCTTTCGGTCGAAGGTCGTTTCCGCCTTGCCGTATTCACGCGCGCCGCCGTCCGGTTCGACCTTGCCGCCGAGCATATGCGCGATCAGCTGACAGCCGTAGCAGATGCCGAACACGGGGATGCCGAGCGTGAACAGCGCCGGATCGACCGAAGGCGCGCCGGGCGCGTATACGCTGTTCGGACCGCCGGAAAAGATGATGCCGATCGGATTCTTGCTGCGGATCGTTTCGGCGCTTGCGGAATGCGGCAGCACCTCGCAGAAAACATTCTGCTCACGCACGCGCCGCGCGATGAGGCGGCTGTACTGCGCGCCGAAATCGAGGATCAGAACGGTATCCATCAGTCGTCCTCCCGGAAAACGATGTTGCCGGGCTCGGCCTTTTCAATGATTGCCAGCGAATGGAGATTCACGCCGCGTTCGCGGAGACGGTCGCCGCCGCCCTGAAAGCCCTTTTCGATCGCGCAGCCGATGCCGACGAGCTCGGCGCCCGCCTGCTCGACGATCTCGCAGAGACCTCTGAGCGCTTCGCCGCGGGCAAGGAAGTCGTCGACGACGAGCACGCGCATGCCGGGCTGGATCCAGTCCTTCGCGACAAGCAGCGTGACCTTCTTTTTATAGGTATAGGAGAAGATCTCGCTCTTGAAGAGCCCGCCCTCGATGTTGTCGCTCTTTGCCTTCTTGGCATAGACCATGGGTTTTCCGTAGCGCAGCGCGCAGACCGCGGTGAGCGCGATGCCGCTCGCCTCGGCGGTGAGCAAAAGATCCACGTTGTCGATGTCGAAATACTGTGCGAACTCGTCCGCGATGTGGCTCATCAGCTCGCAGTCCACGCGATGGTTCAGGAATCCGTCGACCTTGATGATGTCGCCCGGAAGCACTCTGCCCTCTTTGAGGATCCGTTCCTTCAGTTCTTTCATAGTCCCCTCCCGTAAAATAAAAATTGCAGCAGATCCCTCTGCTGCCAATATCGCAAGAAACCGCGCAAGCTTCCGCTTCGCGTTTTCCCGATCTCCCAATAGTCGCGGCTGCGGCGCCGCGGTAGAAACGTCCGGGCCATCCATCCGGACCTATATCGGCAGACATATATTTATTTCATTATAAGCCCGTTTCGCCCGGATTGCAAGGATAAAAAGGCGTTTTACATAAAATATACTTACTTGTCGAATCAACGGATGAGATGCGAAACCGGCGCGCGTCCGCTTGACTTATTCCGCGCGATGATGCTACAATGATCACACAGAATATAGGAAAGGAAGCGGCATCTTTGAGCAGAACCGAAGCGGTCGAAGCATACCGCACAGCACATAAAAAAGCCTTGAAAACCTATCGGGAGGACGTCGACCGCGGTCGCTGGCCGTACCCGCAGGTGCTGGACGATCTTCTGGACGGAAAGAGCGTGGCAGGACGCGTCGAGCTCGGCGTGATGAACGTTCCGACCGACCGCATCGTCGGCACCGTCAGCGCGGGACGGCGGTCCGTCTTTTCGCGCGACTTCATGCCGCTCGCGGAGCCGAACACCGAGTTCGGCTCAAAGTGGATCTCGCTGTGCGAGGCGCATCTCGACGACGAGGGCATCCGCGATCCGATCCGCTGCTATGAATACTACGGTGAGTTTTACGTGCAGGAGGGCAACAAGCGTCTGTCCGTCATGCGGTATTTCGACGCGCCGTCGGTTCCCGCCTCCGTGCTGCGCATCGTGCCCGCCTATTCGGACGATCCGAAGACGCGGCTGTACTATGAATTCCTCGAATTCTATCATCTCTCCCGCACCTATGTATTCCGCTTTGCAAAGCCCGGACAGTACCGCAAGCTTGTCGCGGCGCTCGGCTTCGAGCCGGACGAGGTCTGGACCGAGGAGCAGCGGCGGCACGTGCTGTCCGCCTACACCCGCTTTGCCGAATCCGCGGCGCGCGTGAAGTTTCCGGAGGGCGTCGGCATGTCCGACGCGTTCCTTGCGTGGATCTCCGTTTACTCGATCAACGACCTCGGCAAGCTCTCGCCCGAGACGCTGCTTGCCTCGCTGAACGCGAGCGTGACCGACGTCGAAGCGGACGTAACCGTGACGACCGAGGCGGACAAGCCTGCGGCGGCGGAAGCTGAGCCCGCAGGGAAAACGCTGCTTGCCCGTCTCTACAACGCGATGTTCCTGCCGACGCAGCTTTCCGCGGCGTTCATCCACGAATACGCGCCGGAGGATTCGAACTGGGTCCGCGGGCACGAACAGGGACGACTGTTTGCGGACCGGGAGCTTGCGGGCAAGATCACAACGCAGGCGTACATTGCCGACGCCGGGACCGACGCCGACGCGCTCTTTGATCGGGCGGTCACGGACGGCGCGCAGGTGATCTTCGCCACGACGCCCACTTTGATCGACGCATGCCGCCGCGCCGCCGCCGCGCATCCGAACGTGAAGATCCTGAACTGCTCGGTCGCCATGCCGTACCCCGGCGTGCGCACCTATTACAGCCGCATCTATGAGACCAAATTCCTTGCAGGCGTGATCGCGGGCGCATGCTCGCACAGCGACCGGCTCGGTTACGTTGCAGCCGCGCCGATCTTCGGCGTGCCCGCAAGCATCAACGCGTTTGCGCTTGGCGCGCGTCTCGTCAATCCCCGCGCGGTTGTGAAGCTGCGCTGGTCATGCGCCGAAAGCGATCCGCTTGCTTCGCTGATCAAAGACGGCGTGGACGTGGTCAGCAATCACGAATGGTTTGCGCCGGAAGCGCCGCAGCCGCCCTACGGACTAATCCGCATCAAGCCCGACGGCACGCCGGAGCCGCTTGCCGCGACCTTCTGGAACTGGGGCGCGTTCTATCAGAAACTGCTCAACGACCTGCTGCTCGGGCACTGGGAGGATGAGAGCGCAAACCGCAGCGCCGCCGCGATCAATTACTGGTGGGGCATGCAGAGCGGCGTTATCGGCATCACACCGTCGGAGAAGCTGCCGGAGGGCGTGCGCGCGCTCGTCGAAGCGCTGAAGAACTCGATCGTCGAGGGACGTCTCGACCCGTTCCGCCGCGTGATGTCCGATCAGGAGGGCATTGTCCGGAATGACGGCAACCGCTGGCTGTCGCCCAACGAGATCCTGCGCATGGACTGGCTTTCCGACACGATCGAGGGCGCGATCCCGCAGTTTTCGGAGATCCTGCCGATGGCGCAGAGCATCGTCCGGCTGCTGGGCGTCTATCGTGAGACAATTCCGCCGGTAAAGGACGGTCCGATCCTATGAAGATCCTGCTGGTTTCCGACGAACCGGACCCGTCTCTCTGGGACTATTATCAGCCCGGACGGCTCGATGAATACGACCTGATCCTCTCCGCGGGCGATCTTGAAGCGGAGTATCTTTCCTTTCTCGTGACGATGGCGCACGCGCCGCTGCTCTATGTGCACGGCAACCACAACACGAGCTACGACGTCCGTCCGCCCGAGGGCTGCGACTGTATCGAGGATCGGCTCGTGACCGTGAAGGGCCTGCGCATTCTGGGACTCGGCGGCAGCGCCGTCTACAGCGGCGGCAAGCACCAGTATACCGAACGGCAGATGAAACGCCGCATTGCAAGGCTCAATCATGCCGTAAAGAAAGCGGGCGGCGTGGACATCGTGCTGACGCACTGTCCGCCGAAGGGCTTCGGCGACGCGGATGATTATGCGCACCGCGGGTTCGAGGCGTTTCTCGGCATGCTCGATCGATGGAAGCCCAGGGCTTTCGTGCACGGACATGTGCATATGGCGTACGGCATCCCGCGCGAGCTTCGATACGGCGACACGCGCATCGTCAACGCATGGCAGAGGTTTGTACTGACGACGGACCCGGAAACGGGGGATCAATTCAGAAGACAGGAGGAGGCATCCCTATGAAGAAGACGGTTATTTGTGTGATCGTTCTGGCTCTTGCGCTGCTGTTTTCCGGCTGCGAAAAGATGATCACGCTGCATTGCGACGGCTGCGGGAAGAAAGTCAAACAGCCCGCAAGCAGCAACATGACGGAGGATTGGATCATTCTCTGCAAGGATTGTCAGAAGAAGCTTTACGGCGATTGACCGGAGAGCGGGAGGAGGATTTTCCTCCCTTTTCTGCAAAATAACGCCGCCTAAATCCGCAGAACACCCCCTTTACACGCGGTCAATCCGGAGAGGGTTCCCTGTACGTGCGGCGGAATCTGCGGTATACTCTGATCAGAGGATGAAAGAACGGGGGACGCGGAGGAACGCGGAACCGTTCGGAAAGCCTCGGCGGCAGGCGCAGAAGCGAACACGCCTGCACGGGAACCGGGTGAAGGAAAGAGGAGGTCGAAGAAAATGCTCGGATGGATTTTGGTCGTGTCGCTTGCAATTCTTGCGGCGATCGTCGTGACGGGGATCATCGTATACCTTGCGACGAAGCGGAATCCGGCTGCGGCGGTCAGGGACGACACAGAGAACGTCGTCGATCTCAATGATCGCTTCAACCGCGCGCGCTATATGAACGAGGACGGCAACTGACCGAGAGAATACAAAAAGCAAGAGCCTGCCGGGGACGGCAGGCTCTTGGTCGGTTTTGGATCAGAGCATGGACGAACCGCCGGTGACGATCCAGGCGGCGATGGAGGCGACGAGCAGCGCACCCGTATAGACGCTGCCCGTGCGGCGGTAGAAGTACGTGCAGAGCACGCTGAACACGACGACCTGCGGCACGAACAGTATGAGAAGCGACATGAACGGTCCGCCGAAGGTGGAGCCGAAGAACACGTCCGCGCCCGGTCCGACGCCGAGGAAGAACGGGATGTACTCGATCAGAACGATCAGCAGGATGCCGCCGACCATCAGGAGCGCGTTGCGCCACCAGTTCGAAAGGAAGCCCTTGATGCCCGTTTGATAGGTCGCCTTTGTGCGCATGGACGCCATGATCTTGGAGTTGTTCAGCAGGAAGAACAGGGCAAATACCGGGATATAGACGCAGAACTGACCGAGCCGCGTCCATGTGAAGGTCTTGAAGAACGGCCAGATGAACCGGAGATCGAGCTTGAAGAAGACGCCTGCAAGGAACACGACAAGGTACAGCAGAAGAAGCAGGCACAGGACGAGGAGCGCCGCGCGAAGGAGCAGTCCCCACGCGATCCGGTTCGGCTTTTCTTTGGAGCCGAGCCCCATGCCGTAGAAGCCGTCGTACGTGCCCTTCTTCTTTGCCGCGCGCGCGCCGATGAGCGAGGTGATCACCATGATCAGGATCAGCAGCAGATACCAGCCGATAAAGCCGTTGCCGACGGTCATGCGGAAGATCCCCTCGGGCAGCGGCAGCAGCGCGTGACCGAGCTGCGTCATAAACGGATAGGTCGCGCCTGCAAGCAGGATCGTGATCAGCGCGCCGCGCCACCACTTGCCGGCGGGCTTGATACCGACCGCGTCGGGCAGCGGCTGTACGGCCTTCGCAAAGAACGGGATCTTCACAAGCAACTCAAAGAACGGGATGAGCGCCGCGAGCGTGCAGAGCATGGCGAGCAGCACCAGCCATTCCTTGCCCATGGCGGTCTGCGATTCGGGCGCGGGACCTTTCAATACATTGCCGCCGAACGCCCGATCGAACCAGTCGAGCGAAACGGCGAGCCCGCGCGCGTTGTGCGTGGTGAGCCGGTGATTCGTATACAGAAGCTCCATGCGCCGCGCGGAGCCGTCCGCAAAGTCGCCGAAGGTCTTGTCCCACGCCGCCTGATCCGCCGTCGTGCCGAGGAATTCGGTACGCAGATCGGAGCGCAGAAGATTGTCGCCGACGGTGCGCTTATAGTCGCGGAAGTAGCTGAACTCGTCCCACTTCGCCTGCAGCAGCAGGACGTTGTTGAAATGAATGTTCGCGGCGTCGTACGCCGAATCGCGGAACAGCTCGCCGCACTGCAGCACGGTCGCCTTCGGCTCGATGTCGGTGCCGGCGTACGCTGCGGCGACGCTCCAGCCCGCCCAGGTGCCCATCGAATGTCCGCTGATGCCGAGCCTGGTTTTGTCCACGTTCGGGAGTTCCGACAGGAATTTGTACGCCGCAACGCCGCCGCAGGAGCTGTCCTTCACGGCGTTGCCCGCTTCGTCCTTCGTATAGTGATCGTCGAAGAACGACAGGTTCGAGAAGTTCATCAAAAGCCGGTAGCGCACCGAGCCGCCGACCGGACGGAACGTGCGATCCTCGACGCTGTCCTCGCCGTAGTTCACCTTGACCATGTGATTGACGTAACCGCGTTCCTTTAAGCCCGGCTTGCTTGCGCCGTGCCCGTATTCGTCGATCGAAAGCACCACGACGCCGCGTTTCGCAAGCTCGATCGCGTATGCCGCGTTGGTCTCGTGATCGTTCTGATACCCGTGCAGCAGCAGCACGCCCGGGGCTTTCTCACCGTCCTTCATGCTGGACGGGGTATAGAGCTTATAGAAGAGATCGCCGACCTCGCTCGGCAGATACCCTTCGGTGATCGTGATCGCGCCGTTCGCCCGCTGAATGCGGTCCGCAAAGAACAGCGCGACGAACGCGACGCAGAGCAGCGCGGCAAGCGCCGCCGCCCATTTTCCCCAACTCTTTTTCATACGGAACCCCCTTTGTTTGATCCCTATCAGTATAACAGGAAACCGCCGTTTTGCGCAAGGGCATTTCCGCGCCGCAGAAGCGTTTTTACCCTTTGAAAACGCCTGCCGACCGGCACTCTCTTCGGAAAGACCCGCCGGGATCAGGCCGCAAACAGAACTGCCGCGATCCGGTTTCGTTCCGCCGCGGACGGAGGGCTTTGACGGTCGATATCGCGCGCATCGGTTCGCTGCACCGGGTTCAATAACAAAACCGCATTTCTTCGGTGGTATCCTCAGGACAACAAAAAACAATGAAGGAGGAGACAACCATGAAAAAGACACTCAGAACGATCGTCACCCTGGCACTGATGCTCACGTTCCTGCTCGGCGTATTCCCGATGAGGTACGCAAGCGCGGAGAACATCTGCATGGATGCCGTGGAGCAGACGAAGAACAACCCGTACCAAAAAACCGTTGCTGCCATCGATGCAAAGAAACCTGCCGCGCAACGCCAGCTGGATCACTACGACAACAAAACCGGCAAAAAGATCTCCGGGAACTGCAATATCAGTTCGATCATCACGCTGATCAACCGCAGACTGGCATATGACAACCGGAACGTCACCTTCCGCGTTGCGGACGCGATGAAAGCGTATAAATGCACGAATTATACGCAGAGCGGCAACAAGCTGTACTATCCGAACAACAACTGCTCGGATGGCTGGGCTTCGACCACGTATAAGATCGACGGCTATTCGTATCAGGCGAAGAGCATCAAGAAGAAGACGGTCGAAGATGCGATCAAGGCGTACGGCTCCTACAGCTTTGAAAACTTCTGTCAGTACATCGCGCTGCTGCTGCACGAGCATCCGGAAGGGATCGCCGCGCGGTTCTATTACAGCGGCAAAAGCGGCGGACACGTCTTCGTGTTCACAAAGTATGAGCTCGTCGGCAACAAAATCCAGCTCTACGTTTACGATCCGGTGAACGATTCCGGAAACATGAAGCTTGAAAACAGCTACATGTACAAGAATGCGGGCAAAGGCAATATCCACAAGAATCTGCATTTCCTCTGCTATCTCAAAGGATCCGAGCCGATCTCCTTCCTTTCGGCAAACACCGTTGCGTCTTTTGAAAAACAGAGCTGCAGCCTTGTTCCGTACGTCGGCACGCGCAATACGTCCTACACTTCGTCCAACACCGCCGCGGCAACGGTCGACAGCAGCGGAAAGGTCACCATGAAGAAGACCGGCGCTGCAGAGATCACGGTCTGCGTCGGCGGCAAGAGCGAAAAGGTAAAGGTGGTCGTCTTTGAGCCCGCCAGGATCAAGAGCCTTTCCAACGTCGTGTACCATTCCGTCAACGTTTCCTGGGAAAGATGCGTCTGCGGAAGCGGCTACGAGATTCAGTATTCGACTTCCTCATCCTTCAGCGATGCGAAGAGCGTCAAGGTCAAGGACAGCAGTGCAAGCCAGAAAAAAATCGGTTCGCTGTCCTTCGGAAAGACGTACTATTTCCGGATCAGAAGCTATGTCGTTTACAACGGAACGACCGTATACTCCGATTGGAGCAAGGCGGAGAGCAAGAAGATCCTTCTCTGATCGGCGGGAAGGACAACGGCGCGCGGCGAACGCTGTGCGCTTTTTCACGTTCGGAAACCGGAAAACAGGAAAACAAGGCTTGCGGCGCGCCCCGTGAAGCGGTATAATAAACTATCATACATTTATCAATCATCATTTCACGCACAGGAAAGGAGCATGTATGGCAACGTTTATTTCGGATCCCTCCCGTACCTTCAACGAGTATCTTCTGATCCCCGGCTATTCCTCCTCGGAATGCATCCCCGCAAACGTCAGCCTCCATACCCCGATGGTGAAGTTCCGCCGCGGGGAGGAGTCCGCGATCTCGCTGAACATCCCGCTGGTCTCCGCGATCATGCAGGCGGTTTCCGACGACCGGATGGCGGTCGCGCTCGCCACGCAGGGCGGCGTCAGCTTCATCTACGGCTCGCAGACGGTCGAGGACGAGGCGGCGATGGTCAAGCGCGCCAAGGATTATAAGGCGGGCTTCGTGCGCAGCGATTCGAACCTCCGTCCGGATCAGACGCTGGCGGACGTCGTCGCGCTCAAGGAGCGCACCGGGCATTCCACGATGGCGGTCACCGACGACGGCACGCCCGAGGGCAGACTCGTCGGCATGGTCACGAGCCGCGACTACCGCGTTTCCCGCATGACGCCGGACACGCCGGTATTCACCTTTATGACGCCCCTCAGCAAGCTGGTCTGCGCGTCGGAGGGCACGTCGCTCAAAGAAGCGAACGACATCATCTGGGATCACAAGCTCAACACGCTTCCGATCATCAACGAAAAAGGACAGCTCTGCTACTTCGTGTTCCGCAAGGATTACGATTCGCACAAGGAGAACAAAGACGAGCTGCTCGACGAGCACAAGCGCTACGTCGTCGGCGCGGGCATCAACACGCGCGACTACGAGACCCGCGTCCCGGCGCTCATCGAAGCGGGCGCGGACGTGCTGTGCATCGATTCGTCCGAGGGATTTTCCGAGTGGCAGGCAAGGACCCTTGCGTGGATCCGCTCGCGTTACGGCGATTCCGTGAAGGTCGGCGCAGGCAACGTGGTCGACGCGGACGGCTTCCGTTTCCTGGCGGAATCCGGCGCGGATTTTGTCAAGGTCGGCATCGGCGGCGGCTCCATCTGCATCACGCGTGAAACGAAGGGCATCGGCAGAGGACAGGCGACCGCGCTGATCGACGTCTGCAAGGCGCGCGACGCGTACTATGAGGAAACCGGCGTCTACGTTCCGGTCTGTTCCGACGGCGGCATCGTATACGACCACCACATCACGCTCGCGCTTGCGATGGGCGCGGACTTCATCATGCTCGGCAGATACTTCGCGCGGTTCGACGAAAGCCCGTCCCGCAAGGTCAATCTGAACGGCACGTACTATAAGGAATACTGGGGCGAGGGCTCGGCGCGCGCGCGCAACTGGCAGCGCTACGATCTCGGCGGCGACAAGAAGCTGAGCTTCGAGGAGGGCGTCGATTCCTACGTTCCGTACGCAGGCTCCCTGCGCGACAACGTGGCGCTGACGTTAAGCAAGGTCAAGTCTACCATGTGCAACTGCGGCGCGCTGACGATCGCCGAGTTCCAGAAGAAGGCGAAGCTCACGCTGGTGTCGGCGACGAGCATCGTCGAGGGCGGCGCGCACGACGTCATCCGCAAGAACACAACCGAGCCGTTCCGCTCGTAACGAAAGAAAAGAGGAGAAGAACATGCCCTGTACAACGGTATTGGTCGGCAGAAAGGCCGCAAACGACAATTCCACGATGATCGCCCGCACCGACGACGGACACTTCGACGTAAAGAAGCTCATCGTCGTCGAACCGAAGGATCAAAAGAAGACCTACACGTCCGTCGGCGGACGTCTCACGATCGAACTGCCCGACAAACCTCTGCGCTATACGGCGTGCCCGAGCGTCGACCCGAAAAACGGCATCTGGGCGGCGACCGGCATCAACGCGGCGAACGTCGGCATGACGGCGACGGAAACGATCACCTCGAACCCGCGCGTGCTTTCCGCGGATCCGCTTGTGAAGTATCAAAAGGCGAAGACGAAAAAGGAAAAGGACGTTCCGGGCGGCATCGGCGAGGAGGACATCGTCGTGCTCGTGCTGCCGTATATCCGCACCGCCAGAGAGGGCGTGCTGCGGCTTGCGGCGCTTCTGGAGCAGTACGGCACCTATGAATCCAACGGGATCGCGTTCAACGACGAAAACGAGATCTGGTGGATGGAAACGATCGGCGGGCATCACTGGATGGCAAAGCGCGTGCCGGACGACGTCGTGGTCGTCATGCCCAACCAGTTCGGCATGGACAGCTTCGATTTCGACGATGCGTTCGGAAAGCAGGAGGCGCATCTCTGCTCGAAGGACCTTCGTGAATTCATCGAAACCTATCATCTCGACTGCAATCAGGGCGGCGCGTTCAACCCGCGGCTCGTCTTCGGCTCGCATTCCGATCAGGACCACGTTTACAACACGCCGCGCGCGTGGTACATGGGACGGTATCTTGC
>CADAPG010000032.1 GCA_902789675.1 uncultured Eubacteriales bacterium | reverse complement strand
TTCCGAAAATCCTTTTTTTATTTTTCGATTTTTTTGTAAAATTTACAATTCGCGGAGCACTTATGCGTTTTCTCCCGCGCGCGCCTGCGCGCCGAAGTGTATCCCCAAAAGCAAGCTTGCAATGGCAAGCGGCAGCGATTTCAGAAAATCGAAGATGAGCGTAAAAAACCACCACTCTCCCGCATAGCTGATGGTTCCGAGGTACTCCGTCTGCGCGGACGAAGACGCCGAGAGCAGAAACGGGATCACGGGCAGCAGGATCGCCGAAACGATCAGCAACCACATGGAGCGTCGATCGTGCAGAAACAATCCGATGCAGATCAGCACCGTGACAAGGACCGCGGCGCACAAGAAAAGGACCGTACTTGCGGAAGTGATCGGGGTCAGCGTATACCGGAAGGAGGCGTCGATGGAACCGAGGGCAACCGCGATCACCGACACCGCATAGACGACCGCCGCGATGCCGGCTGTGCGGAATCCGCGAACGAGGAGCATGACGCCGATGCATGCGGTCAGGATGCTTTGTCCGAAGCCGATCCAATAACCGGCGCCGACCACCTTGTGGTCGATCATCATGAGCGCGAAAAAGGACGGAAATAATGCCCACACTCTGATCACGGCAAGGACGATCAGCAGGATCCCGGCGATGATGCGAAGCGCTTTTCGTTCTTCCATAAAAATGCCTCCCTGCAAATCGTTTTATTTATGCGTCTTCTCTCTTGCGTGCCTGCGCGCCGAAATAGACGCCCAAAAGGATCCATGCGACGGCGGTCGCGATCAGGGTCACAATATCAAGGATGTACAGCGTCGCAATCGAACCGATATCCGCTGACGCATACGGCAAAGCGTTGTTAACCCGTTCCATGATTCCGGACATGATTCTGACCGTCTTTAGCGCCGCAATACATCCCGCAGCAGCGATCAGAAGCGGCTGTGATCTTCGATCATGCAGCAGCAGCGCGACGGCAATTGCTGCCGACAGAATCAGCTCCGTAAGGATAAACAGAACCGTTCGTGCCGGTAAAGCGGTCATGCCGCCGAACAGGAGAGCACCGGAATTGATCAAATCGATTACCGTGTATGCCGCATACAGTATACCGGCGACCGTGAATTTTCGAAGGAGGATCATGATGCCGACGGCGAGCGGAAGTATATAATACACGAGATTCAGCAGCAGAATCGGATGAACTGTCCCTATCGTCTTCGGGATGGATATGACAGACGTCACATATCCGAACAGATCCGACGCCGCAAACAGGACAATCAGGATGCCTGCAATGATGCGAAGCGCTTTTCTTTTTTCCACAGAACGTGCCTCCCTGCAAATCGTTTTACTTATGCGTCTTTTCCCGTGCGCGCTTGTGCGCGCCGATCTGACCGGGCTTGATTTCGCTCTTCTTCTGCGCCTTTTCGCCCTTCAGGGCAAGGATCGCGTCGCGGAGCTTTGCCGCGGTCTCGAATTCGAGCTCGCGCGCCGCCTGCTGCATCTGTTCGGTCAGCACGGCGATG
Organism: uncultured Eubacteriales bacterium; assembly: GCA_902789675.1. GTDB lineage: Bacteria > Bacillota > Clostridia > Christensenellales > CAG-138 > UBA3792. The sequence continues at coordinate 16,942 of CADAPG010000032.1, read as the reverse complement.
CGTTCCTTCTTCTGCCATTCGGTGAGATTTTCCGGCTTTTCCTCCTCGCGCCGCGAGATCACCAGCGTGTCGTAGACCTTCTTCTGGATCGTCTGCGGCACGATGCCGTGTTCGGCGTTGTACGCCATCTGCTTTGCGCGGCGGCGGGCGGTTTCGTCCATCGCGCGGCGCATCGACTCCGTGATGCTGTCGGCATACAGGATAACGCGTCCCTCGGCGTTTCGCGCGGCTCTGCCGATGGTCTGGATGAGGCTCGTTTCGCTGCGCAGAAAGCCTTCCTTGTCCGCGTCGAGGATCGCGACGAGCCCCACTTCCGGAAGGTCGAGCCCCTCGCGCAAAAGGTTGATGCCGACGAGCGCGTCGAATTCGCCTAATCTGAGATCGCGGATGATCTCCATGCGGTCCAGCGTGTCGATGTCGCTGTGCATATAGCGCACGCGCACGCCCATGCGGTCGAGGTATTCCGTGAGGTCCTCCGCCATGCGCTTGGTGAGCGTCGTAATGAGCGTCCGGAAGCCCTTTTCCGCCTGCATGCGGACCTCGGAGAGAAGGTCGTCGATCTGCCCCTTGACGGGACGCACCGTGACCTCCGGATCGACGAGCCCGGTCGGGCGGATGATCTGCTCGGCGACGACCGACGCGCGGGAAAGCTCAAACCGTGCGGGCGTTGCAGACACGCAGACGAGCTGCGGCACGCGCGCCATGAACTCGTCGAAGGTCAGCGGGCGGTTGTCCCTTGCGCTCGGCAGCCGGAAGCCGTATTCCACGAGCGCGTCCTTTCGGGCGCGGTCGCCGCGAAACATGCCGCCGACCTGCGGCAGCGTGACGTGGCTTTCGTCGACGAACATCAGAAAATCCTCGGGGAAATAGTCGATCAGCGTAAACGGCGGTTCGCCGGGTTTTCTGCCGTCAAAGTAGCGCGAGTAGTTTTCGATGCCGCTGCAGAAGCCGATCTCCTGCATCATCTCGATGTCGTGCAGCACGCGCGAACGGATGCGCTCGGCTTCCAGCGGTCGGTTGGTGTCGAGGAACATCTTTTCCTGCACCTCCATGTCCGCTTCGATCTCACGAAGCGCCTGCTGCATCTTTTCCTGACCCGTCGCGTAGTGCGAGGCGGGGAAGATCGCGACGTGGCTGCGGCGGGAAATCACCTCGCCGGTGAGCACGTTGATCTCCGCAATGCGCTCGATCTCGTCGCCGAAGAAGCTGATGCGCAGCGCCTTGTCCGTCCAGTTGACGGGGTAGACGTCGAGCGTGTCGCCGTGCGCGCGGAACGTCCCGCGCGAAAAGTCCATGTCGTTGCGCTGATACTGGTTTTCGATCAGCCGCCGCATGACGTCGCGGCGGTCGACCTCCATGCCCTCTCTGAGCGAAATGGACAGCTTGAGGTATTCCTTCGGATCGCCGAGCCCGTAGATGCACGACACCGACGCGACGATGATGACGTCGTTCCGCTCGTTCAGCGCGCAGGTCGCGGAGTGGCGGAGCTTGTCGATCTCGTCGTTCACGTCGATCGTCTTTTCGATGTAGGTGTCGGAGGCGGGCAGGTACGCCTCGGGCTGATAGTAGTCGTAGTACGACACAAAGAACTCGACCGCGGAGTCCGGAAACAGCTCCTTGAACTCGGAGCAGAGCTGCGCGGCGAGCGTTTTGTTATGGGCAAGCACGAGCGTGGGCTTCTGCACACGCTCGATGACCTTTGCCATGGTATAGGTTTTTCCGCTTCCCGTGACGCCCAGAAGGACCGACAGCGGATTGCCGGCTTCGATGCTCTTTGTAAGCGTTTCGATCGCCTGCGGCTGATCGCCCTGCGGCTCGTACGGGGAAACGACCTTGAATTCGCCCATCAGTACTCGAAATCGACCGTCTTAGAATCCAGCCGATGCGCGTGAATATAGACGCGCGCCTTTGCGTGGTCGGGGTTCTTGTCGTAGATCTCCAGGTCCTCGCGGGATTTGAAGTCCACCAGAAGCGCCATGTCGTAGCTTCTGCCGGAATGCAGGAAGTCCTCGCCGATCTGCATATGCACGATCTCGGGGATCTTGTCGACGAGCGCGTAGAGCGAATCCCGTACGATCGGGATGTTGACCGCGGGGTCCTCAAATTTGAACAGAACGATGTGCTTGATCATGGGGTATTCCTCCTTGGTATGGTTTGGACGCCTGGAACGGCGCGTTCCGCAGGAATATCGCGGGTATATCGCGCCGCAAGGTATATCGGCGATATGCTGCTTTCGCAGCATGATATGCGGTTTCACCGCACGATATATTTGCAGGCAAACACGATATGCGGCTTGCGCCGCGCGGGATACAACGGGACGCCGGGGATGTGTCATTCTGAGCGGAAGCGAAGAATCTGAAAAGATCCTTCGTCACTGCGCTCCTCAGGATGACACGCCGGGGGCAGGGCGGAACGATGGTTCGTTCGCATGTTTCGCGGCGGGCGGATGATATCCGCCCCTACGGTCCTGTGTTTCTTGCCTCCTTTGCACAGAGGGAGGTCGGCGACGGAGCGGTAGTTGATCCCCGCGTTTTTCTTTTCCCGGCGGGACGCCGGGGGCGATTCATCAGTCCGCGATGGTCAGCGCCACGCGGATCATCTGATCGAACGCGGTCTGCCGCTGTTCCGGCGTCGTTTCCTCGTGCGTGCCGATGTGGTCGCTGATCGTGTCGATCGCAAGCGCCTTCTTGCCTGCGCGCGCCGCGTTCATATAGAGCGCCGCCGCTTCCATCTCCGCCGCGAGTACGCCCATCTTGCGCCACTGTTTCCACGCTTCGGGATCGTCGTCATAGAACACGTCGGAGCTCATCAGGTTGCCGACCATGTATCGCGCGCCGATCGCCTCGCAGGCGTCGACCGCTTTGCGTACCAGCCCGAAATCCGCGATGGGCGCGAACGTGCCGGGCAGATTGAACTGCGCGGCGTAGTTCGAATTCGTGCAGGCGCCCATGCCGATGACGATGTCGAAGAGCTTCAGATCGGGGTGATACGCGCCCGCCGAGCCGACGCGGATGATGCTGTCCACGTTGAAGAAATGGAACAGCTCGTAGGAATAGATGCCGATCGAGGGGTTGCCCATGCCGCTTGCCATGACCGAAACGCGCTTGCCCTCGTAGGTTCCCGTGTATCCGTAGACGTTGCGGATGCCCGTCACGAGCTTGGGATCTTCAAGGTACGTTTCCGCAATGAACTTTGCGCGCAGGGGATCGCCCGGCATCAGCACGGTTTTTGCAAAATCACCCGGCTTTGCGCCGTTGTGGGGCGTGATGGCTGCCATTGTCGCGCTCCTTTCCGGTTATGAAAGGAACCTGACCGCGGTGCCGTAAGCGAAGACCTCTGCAGCGCCCTGCATGACCTCGGAGGATGCGTAGCGGATCCCGATGACGGCGTCCGCGCCGAGTGCTTCCGCTTCCTTAACCATTCTGTCGGTCGCGATCTGTCTTGCTTCGTTCAGCATCTCGGTATAGCTGTTGATCTCGCCGCCGACCAGATTCTTGAAGCCTGCGAGGAAGTCCTTTCCGAAGTGCTTCGTCTGAACGGTCGCGCCCTTTACCAGACCGAGCAGGGCGATTTCTTTTCCGGGAACGGATTCGATGGTGTACAGATACATGGTTTTGTCTCCTTTCTTATGCAAGACCCAGAAGCTTGGAAAGCTTTGCGTCCATATCGTTCATCAGGTTCGTGAGCTTTTCTTCGACCGCCGCGTCGGTGTCCGCATGCGCGCCGATGTACAGCTTCAGCTTCGGCTCCGTGCCGGAGGGGCGCACCGTGACCCACGCGCCGTCGGAAAGCGTCATGCGCAGCACGTTCGATTTCGGAAGTCCCGTTTGTTCGGGCTTATTGAAGTCCTCGGTCTTTGCGACGGAAACGCCCGCGATCGCGTCGAGCGGGGACTTTCTCAGAAGCGCCATTGCGTTCTGGATCGCCTCGATGCCCGCCTTGCCCTCGAGCGTGTAGGACTTGACCTTTTCGCGGTAGAAGCCGTAGATCCCGTAGATCTCCATCAGCGCGTCGTACAGCGTCATGCCGCGCTCCTTATAGACCACGCACGCCTCCGCAACGAGCATCGCCGCGCAGATCGCGTCCTTGTCGCGCGCGAAGCTGCCCGCAAGGAAGCCGTAGCTTTCCTCAAAGCCGAACAGGAAGGTCTGCTCCCGGGTTTGCTCGCACCTTGCGATCTCCTCCGCGATGAAGCGGAAGCCGGTCAGAACCTCCTTGAGCGCCACGCCGAATTTGGCGCAGATCGCGTCGGCAAGCTGCGTGGACACGATCGAGCGCACGACAAGCCCGTTTTCCGGGAGCTTGCCGGTCGCCTTGTAGCTTGAAAGCAGGGAGTGGATCAGGATCGCGCCGATCTGGTTGCCGGTCAGAACCGCCCAGTCGCCGTCGGTCTTTTTCACCGCAAGCCCCAGCCGGTCGCTGTCCGGGTCGGTGCCGATGATGACCGTTGCGCCGACCTGCTCGGCGTACCGAAACGCCAGCGTGAACGCGTTCGGGTCCTCGGGGTTCGGCGCCTTGACCGTCGGGAAGCTGCCGTCCGGCGCCTCCTGTTCCCTGACGACCGTGACGTTCGTGACGCCGATGCGCTTCAAGATCTCGCGCACGGGCACGTTGCCGCTTCCGTGCAGCGGGGTATAGACGAGCTTCAGCTCGCAGCCCTTTTCCTTCATCAGCTGCGGCTGCGTCAGAAGCGACATCGTCTTTTGATAATAGATCTCGTCGATCTCCTTGCCGATGAGCTCGATCGAGCCGTCCTTCACGCCTTCCTCGAACGGCTTATAGCCGGTTTTGAAGCCCTCGACCGCGCGGATGCGCTTGGTAATCTCGTTCGCAAGGTCCGGCGCCGCCTGTCCCGCGGTGGGTCCGTAGACCTTGTACCCGTTGTACTTCGGCGGGTTGTGGCTTGCCGTGATCACGACGCCCGCGTCGCATTTGAGCTCGCGCACGGTGAAGCTGAGCTGCGGCACGGAATGGAGGGTGGAGTAGAGAAACACGTGTACGCCGTGCGCCGCGAGCACGCAGGCGGTCTCCTTGGCGAAGAGATCCGAGCAGTGCCGCGAATCGTACGCGATGCAGACGCGCGGCGTGCCCTGTACGCTCTCCTCGAGATACCGCGCAAGCCCTTCGGTCGCCTTGCGCACGTTGTAGATGTTCATGCGGTTGTCGCCCGCGCCCAAAATGCCGCGAAGTCCCGCCGTGCCGAACTCCAGTTCGGTGTAGAAGCGTTCCTCGATCTCCGCGGGATCGTCCTTGATGGCGGCAAGCTCTGCCTTGGTCTGTTCGTCAACGTCGGGACTGTTCATCCAGAATGCATAGCGTTCTTGTGCGTTCATCGTTTTTCCTCCGTAAAATCGTTCAGATTGAGTTCCTTGGTGCTTTCAAAGGTTTTATCCAGAACCGTCAGCCGTTTATGGAGCAGGCATTGACGGCGTTTCCTGTGCCGTTTGTTCGCGTCGCGGTCGCCGTATTTGTCGTCGCCGAGCACCGGACAGCCGATCGCGCTCATCTGCACGCGGATCTGATGCGTGCGCCCGGTGAAGAGCCGGATCTCAACAAGCGAAAGGTCGCGCTTCGTTTCGAGGACCCGCACGGCAAGCTCCATCGAAAGCGCGTCCGGATCGGTTTTCGGACAGAGCCGCATCAGCGCGGCGTCCGCGTCCTTCTTTGCGTAGTGCGTATAGGTTCCGTCCTTCGGGCGTCCGACGACGATCGCGTGGTAGATCTTCTGCGTTTCGTGCCGGTAAAACGCGTCCGAAAGCCGGTCGCGCATGGCTTCCGTGCGGGCGAAGACGACCAGCCCTTCGGTGTTCGCGTCGAGCCGGTGGACGGGGTAGAGCGGATCGAAGATGCCGGACAGCTCGCCCAGAAGCGCGCCTTCGACCTCCGCGCCCGCGTTCTTGTCCACGACCAGAAGCTCGTCGTCAAAGTATACGCCGCTTGAGACTTCGTGCGCGGGAAGGATCTTGAGCGCCGCCGGATATTCGCGCCACGCGGGGATCGAATAAAAGGTCAGCGGCTCCGAAAGCGTCGGGTGATCGACGGTCAGCGTGTATGCCCAAAGCCGGATCTGCGTGCCGGGCTTTGCCTTCGGATTGTAGCGCATGTCGCCCAGGATCGGCAGACCGCGGCTGCTTAACTGCACGCGGATCTGGTGCGGGCGGCCGGTGAGAAGCTCCACGTCGAGAAGCGACGTGCCGTTTTCCCGCGCAAGCGTGCGAAAGCGCAGGATCGCCTTTTTCGCGCCGTCCGTGCCCTCCCTGACGACGTGCGTCGTGTTCGTGCTTTCGTCCTTGAAGAGCCAGTCGACGCATTCCCCGGACGCGGGGGCGAAGCCCTCGACGATCGCGACGTAGCGCTTCTTTGCGCGGCGGTCCTTGAACTGCGCGGTGAGCCTTGCCGCCGCCTTGCTCGTCTTTGCAAAGACCATGACGCCGCCGACGGGGCGGTCAAGCCGGTGCACCAGCCCGAGATACGCGTCCCCGGGCTTGTGATAGGTCTCCTTGATATACGCCTTGCAGACGGAGAGCAGATCGGCGTCGCCCGAAGCGTCCGCCTGTACCGGCAGGTTTTCGGGCTTTTCGACCACCAGAAGGTGGTTGTCCTCGAACAGAATGTGCGGCGCGTTCATGCGTTTGTCCACCGTCCGCTCGCGCCGCAGGGAAGGATCAGCCCGCCGCGCGCGATCGGCAGCCCGATCTCGTCCGCTTCGGCGTGTCCGCCTTTGATCGCAAGCTTCAATACGTTCGAAAGCACGGTCGGCGCAAGTCCGGTCGTGTAGGAATTGATGAGAAAGAAACAGGGGTCGGGGGAGAGAAGCTCCGCGCAGAGCTCGACGAGCGGATAAAGATCGTTCTCGATCTTCCACATCTCGCCGGTGGGACCTCTGCCGTAGCTCGGCGGGTCCATCAGGATGCCGTCGTACCGGTTGCCGCGCCGGAGTTCGCGCTTCACGAACTTCACGCAGTCGTCGACGATGTAGCGGATCGGCGCATCGGATAGCCCCGACGCCGCGGCGTTGTCCTTCGCCCAGGCGACCATGCCCTTCGCCGCGTCGACATGCACGACCTCCGCGCCGGCTTTTGCGCAGGCGCAGGTTGCGCCGCCGGTGTACGCAAAGAGGTTCAGCACCTTTGCGGGTCGTCCCGTGCGCTTCTCATGCGCCGTGATCTCATCGCGCATCCAGTCCCAGTTGACCGCCTGCTCGGGGAAGAGCCCCGTGTGCTTGAAGCCGGTCGGGCGCACGATGAATTTGAGATCGCGGTAGGCGATCGTCCACTGCTCGGGCAGCTGCTTTCTGTATTCCCAGTGCCCGCCGCCGCTGCTGCTTCTGTGATAGACGGCGTCGGCGCGTTCCGCCGTGCGCGGATCCATCGTCCACACCGCCTGCGGATCGGGGCGCAGCAGCCGCACGTCGCCCCAGCGCTCGAACTTATCGCCGCTGCCCGCGTCCAATATTGCGTAGTCTTTCCAGCCGGATGCAAGATACATTGATTTCTCCCGTCATTCCTCGTCGACGCGAACGATCTCCGCGCCGATCGCCTTGAATTTGCTGTCCAGATATTCGTACCCGCGGTCGATGTAGCCGATATTGTGCACACGGGTCTCGCCGCCCGCCATCAGTCCCGCGACGATCAGCGCCGCGCCGGCTCTGAGGTCGCTTGCAAAGATATCGGTCCCGCGGAGCGCTTCCACGCCCTTGACGCGCGCCACGCGCTTTGCGATCGAAATGCTCGCGCCGAGCTTTCTGAGCTCCTTGACGTGGTTGAAGCGGTTTTCGAAGATGTTTTCGGTGATGACGCTCGTGCCGCCTGCGGTCGTGAGGTACGCCATCATCGGCTGCTGCAGGTCGGTCGGGAAGCCGGGGTAGACCATCGTGCGGAAGCTCACCGCGCGCGGGCGGTCGTTCATCGAAACGCGAATGAAGAAGTCGCGTCCGTCGTCGCCCTCGATCACGCGCGCGCCGCTTTCCATCAGCTTTGCCGAGATCGCTTCCATATGCGTCGGGATCACGTTCTTGATGACCACGTCGCCGCGCGTCGCCGCCGCCGCGATCATATACGTGCCGGTTTCGATCTGGTCCGGAATGATGGAGTACGCGCAGCCGTGCAGCTTCTTTCTGCCCTGGATGCGGATCACGTCGGTGCCCGCGCCGCGGACCGAAGCGCCCATCATGTTCAGAAAGTTTGCCACGTCGACGACGTGCGGCTCCTTGGCGACGTTTTGAAGCACCGTCGTGCCCTCCGCCTTTGCCGCCGCAAGCATGACGTTGATCGTTGCGCCGACGGAGACGACGTCGAAGAAGATCTCCGCGCCCTTGAGCTTCGTCGCCTGCGCGCGCAGCACGTTGCGGCTTTCGTCCATGTAGATCTTTGCGCCGAGCGCGCGCATGCCCTTGATGTGCTGATCGATGGGGCGCGGTCCGATGACGCAGCCGCCCGGCAGCGCAAGCTCGATCTCGCCGCACGCGCCGAGCATGGCGCCCAGAAGGTAGTACGACGCGCGCATGGAGCTGACCTTTGCGGAGGTTGCGTCGTGCGTGTTGATCGACGACGGGTCGATGCGCATGCAGCCGCCCTCGGTCATGTCGACCTTGCAGCCGAGCCCCTCGAGGATCTCCTTGAGGCTTTCGACGTCCGCGATGTTCGGAAGATTTTCCAGTACGCAGGGTTCCCCTGCAAGAATTGCCGCCGGAATGATCGCGACCGCCGCGTTCTTCGCGCCGCTGATCGTGACCGTGCCTTCCAGCCGTTTGCCGCCGTAAATGCTGTAAAATGCGTCCATAAATCAATTCCTGACTTTTTATAATAAAGAAACGTGTCTGTCTTTCTATTCTATCGGATTTTCCGCATTCCGTCAACCGTTCGCGCCCCATTCGACGCCGAACTTCCGTCCCCATTCCGCAAAGCTGCCGTCAAGCTGCCGGTCGTAGAAGACCTCGTTGCACAGATCGATCAGGACCGAGTCCTTTTTCGCGATCGCGTAATAGGGGATTCTGCCGATCTCAAACGACAGGATGCGCGTGCGGGATTCGTGCCAGCTCTGCGCGACCGTGCGCGGCAGGCACACGGCGTCCACCGTTCCCGCGCGCAGCATGACCCGCATCGAGTAATAATCCGCGCACGGATGGATGACAAGCGCCGGCTCGGTCGACTTCACATAATCTTTGAGCAGCGTTTCCGAGGGCGTGTTCTCGAGCACGCCGACCGTCACATTTGCAAGCGATTCGTACGGCTCGTAGGCAAGGATCACGCAGCGGTCGATGAAGAACGGGACGTCGCTCTTTTCGTAGCCCTCCTGTTTAAACTGCGTCATGCTCATCAGCACCAGATCGAGCTCGCCGTCGTTCATGCGCCACGGCGCGGCGTACCGGTCGACCGGCACGAGCGACAGCCCCTCGATGTGCCCGAAGACCAGCATGGCGAGGTTTTCCGCGACCTCGCGCTCATAGCCCTGCCCGTTTTTGTACATGCCCTCGAGATCGGTGTCCACGCCCACGCGCAGCACGCCCGTGCTTTTGATCACGTCCAGCTCCGGACTCGACAGCACGGTCGCGGTCGGGCGGTTGATCAGCACCAGCACGGTCAGAAGCAGAACGGCAAGCGTCGCGACGAGGATCGGCTTGATCGGAAGCTTGTCCTGCCATCCGGGCCGCAGCAGCCGTTTTTTCTTCGGTTTCAGTTGTTCGTTGAATTTTGTTTCCATTTCGTCATGCGGCCTTGCCGCAATTCATGTCCGAAGGACAGTTCATGCACCTGTGCAATTCATCCGCGAAAAGCGTTCCGCTTTTCTGCGTGTACTCCTCATCCGGCGGCGCCTGCGGCGCAGTGATATGTTCCGCAGGTGCGGAACGTGATAGATCCCTTCGGGATGTGATATACGCCTGCGGCGTGCGATATGTTCCCTGCGGGAACGTTCAGGAGGATTCTCCTGCCGGAGAATCTCGGATCTGAACCCCTCATCCGGCTCGCTGTCGCTGACAACCTTTTGCGGGGTTGCGCCTTCAGCACATTTTAACATACTCCGATTATATTATAACAAACATTCCGAAAATAGCAAAGAAGAAACCTATACAAACCTGCGAAAAAAACGTATAATATGGACAACACCATTCGAAAAGGGGATCAGCATGCGTTTATTCATTGCCGTGCCGCTGCCGAAGGACGTGCAGCGCGCCGTTTACACCGCCGAAGAGGGGCTGAGGTCCATGAGCAGTGCGGGCAGGTTCGTGCCGTTCGGCAACCACCACATCACGCTGCGCTTTCTGGGCGAGAGCAGCGCGCTCGCCGACATCGCCGCCGCCATGCACGAGGCGGTGAAGGACGCGCGACCGTTCGTTCTGCGGCTCGGCGCGCCGGGGTCGTTCACGCACGGCGGGGCGAGGACCAGTTTTCTTTCCGTGACCGGCGATCTCGACGAGCTCAACCGCATTCACGAAACGCTCGAGGCAGCGCTCTTCGAATACGGTTTCGCGGGCGGCAAGGTGCGCTTCACACCGCACATCACGCTGGCGCGCGCGGTGGAGCTTAACGGCGACATCTCCCGCGTGCGCGTGCCGAACGCGGGGTTCACCGTGCGTTCGATCGTGCTCTTCGAAAGCACGAACGAGAACGGGCGCATGGTCTATACGCCCGTGCATACCGAGACGTTTTAAGGAGGAATCATGGCTTCTTTGACAATCTGTCAGGGCGGGGCGCACACCGGCAAGAGCACCGCGCTGTACGACCGGATCAAACAGCACAGGGAAGCGGGCGAGCACGCGATCCTGCTCGTGCCCGAGCAGGCGACCTACGCCGCCGAACGCAAGCTCACCGAAAGGCTCGGCGGGCTTTTGGGCGTGGAGGTTTACAGCTTCGAGCGCTTCTCGGAGCGGCTGCTCACGAAGTTCGGACACTTCCGTCCGTCGCTGTCCGTCGAGGGGCGGCAGATGGTGCTGCGCCGCGCGGCGTTCCGAAAGCATGCGGAGCTGACCGTGTTTGCGCGGGTGTCGCAGACGAACGGGTTTGCCGAGGTGATGGACGAGCTGATCGGCAGGCTCAAGCAGAGCTGCATCACGCCGCAGGATCTTGAAACGGCGATCGCCTCGATGGATCCGGATTCCCTGCTTGCAAAGAAACTGCACGACATCCTGGTGATCTACCGTGAAAGCGAGGCGTTCCTCGAATCGCGCTATCTGACCGCGCAGGACCTTCTCACGGAAGCGCTTTCCGTGCTGCCCGAAGCCGATCTTTCCGACACGTACGTGTACGTCGACGACCTCGACCGCACGCGCGAGCAGGTCATGCGGCTTCTGAAGGGGATCATCGTGCACGCAAAGAGCGTGACGATGACGCTGCGCGCCGAGGACGATCCGTCGCTTTCCGCGCTGTTTGAGCCGGAGCGGGAGCGCGCGGCGGCGCTGACGGCGTTCTGCGCCGAGCGCGGGATCCCGTTCTTCACCAAGGAATTCAAAACGCAGAGCGCAAAGGTCGATCCTGCGATCGAGCACCTTTGCCGCGGACTGTTTCTGCCGGAGCCGACGCCGTTTGACGGACAGAATTCCGACGCGGTGCAGGTGACGGGCTATGCCACGCAGGCGCTGGAGGCGGAGATGACCGCGGACCGGATCCTCGATCTTCTCAAAGCGGACAAGGAACTGCGCTATTCGGACATTGCGATCGTGGCGTCCTCGCTCGACGCCTACGCGCCGCTTCTGAAACGCGCATTCCGCATGCGGGATATCCCGCTGTTCTTCGATGCGTCGCGTCCGATCCTGGGACATGCGGCGGCGGATTTCGTGCTGTCCTCCGTGCGCGCGGCGACCCGCTCGCTGTTCGTCGACGACGTGCTGCACGTGCTGAAAAGCGGCTACGCGGGCGTCCGGGCGGCGGACACGGAGATCTTTGAAAACTACCTCATTCGCTACGGACTCTACGGGTCCGCGCTTGCCGCGCCGTTTGCGATCGGCGACGTGCCGAAACGGGCGGAAAAGGTGCGTTCCGCGATCGTGCCGAAGCTTCAGAAGCTCAGGGAAGGGCTTTCGGGCAAAACGGCGGGGGAAAAGGTGCGCGGCGTTTACGCATATCTCAAGGACATGCAGCTCAGGCAGCAGCTTGCGGCCGAGTCCGACGCCCTGCTCAATGCAAAGGAACCGCAGGACGCGCAGACCTATGCGCAGATGTGGAACACGCTGATGACACTGTTCTCGCAGATCGACGCGATCATGGGCGACGTGCCGATGGGACAAAAGGAGTTCTGCGCGCTTCTGGAGGAGGGGCTTTCCGGCTACCGAATCGGCGTGCTGCCGGGGAAATCGGATCAGATCGTGCTGGGCGACCTCGCCCGCACACGCCTGAACCGCAGCAGGGTTCTGTTCCTGCTCGGCTGCCACGAGGGCGTGTTCCCGCCGGCAAGATGCGACGACGCGCTCTTAAACGACGCGGAGCTTGACCGCATGGAGAAAAGCGGACTGTCGGTTTGGGGCAGAACGGAGAGCCTTTCCGCCGCCGACCGGCTGCAGCTTTACACGCTGCTCACAAAAGCGACGGATCGCATCGAGTTTTCGTATGCCTGCGCCGGCGTTTCCGGCGAACTGCTGCCGTCCCCGATTCTGAAAACCGTCAACGCGCTGTTTTCCCGCAAGGAAAAAACCGTGCTGGTCAATGCCGGCAGTGCGCTTCCCGCAAACCCGGCAGTCGGGTTTACGACGCTTCCGAAGATGGTGCGCGATTACCGCGCGGACGGGTTCGTGCACGGTCAGCTGCCCGTGCTGTACGACTATTATTCCAAGGATCCCGCATACCGTGACGCGACCGAAGCGATGCTTTCGGGCAGCGCCGGATCGCGGGCGAACGTCATGCTCGGGAAAACGGTTGCGCGCGCGCTCTACGGTGACGCGCCGAAGATGAGCGCAAGTCAGCTCGAGCAGTTTAACCGGTGTCCGTTCCGGCAGTATCTGAGCCACGGGCTCGCGCTCGAGGAGCGCAAGGAATCGACCGAGCGCGCCGACAACATCGGCACGTTTCTGCACGACGCGCTGGATCGGTTCGTAAAGACTGCGACGGAGGAGGGAATGGATCTGCGCACCGTGAACGAGGACGAGGCGTACGCGCTTTTGGACCGCGTGCTCGAACCGCTGATCGCAGAGCACAACGACGGCATCTTCACACGCGATCTTCGGAGCGCCGCGGAGCTCGCCGTCAAAAAACGCATGCTGGGCTGGTGCGTGAACTCCGTTTTAAGGCAGCTTCGCGAGAGCAGCTTCACGGTCGAGGCGACCGAAGTCCCGTTCGGCTTCAGCGACGATCAGCTGCAGATGAAGCTTACGCTTCCGGACGGAAGCGAGATCGCGCTGCGGGGCAAGATCGACCGCATCGACCGGTCTCTGGACGGCACGATGTTCCGTGTCGTGGACTATAAGACAGGCTCGGATCACACCTTTGATCCGAGCAAATTCAAAAACGGCGAAACGATCCAGCTGCCGCTGTATCTCGAGGCGGCGAAAAAGCTCGGCGGCGAGGCGGTCGGCATGTACTATATGCCGCTGACCGCGGAAAAGCCGAAGAAACCGGGCGATATCCCGATGAACAAGCTGTCCGGCGTGACCGCGAACGACGCCGAAGCGATTGCCGCGAGCGACGGAAATCTGACCGGCAAGTCCGCGCTGATCTCCAAGCTGAAGAGCGGGGCGAACGGCTATGAGGGCGATATCGTGACGCGCGCGCAGCTCGAATCCCTGAAGGAGCAGGCGATCCGGACGGCGGCGAATACGGCGGAACGGATTCTGAACGGCGAGGCGGATATCCGCTATGCGAAAGATAACTGCAAATACTGTCCGTACACCGCGGTCTGCCGGTACGACCGGCAGCTCGGCTTCCGGGAACGGATCAAGAAGACATGCACCCTGGACGATCTGCTGAACGAAGGAGGTGAAACGCATGCCTGAACAGGATCTCACAACGGAGCAGCGGGACGCGATCAGAGAGAACGGAAACCTGATCGTTTCGGCATCGGCGGGCGCGGGCAAGACGACCGTGCTTTCGATGCGCGTCGCCCGGCTTGTTGCCGAGGGCGTTCCGATTGAAGACATGCTGATCCTGACCTTTACGCGTGCCGCGGCGGGCGAGATGAAAGCCCGCATCGCGAAGCAGCTGGCAGAAGCCTTAAAAGGGACGACCGGCGATACGGCGGCAAGGCTCCGCAGACAGATGGCTGCCGTTGCGAACGCGCACATCTCAACGATCGACGCGTTCTGTGCAAAGATCGTGTTCCGTCATTTCTTCCGCGTGGGGCTTACGCCCTCCGTGCGGACACTCGACGGGCTTGAATCGGAGATCATGAAAACGGACGCGCGCAACGCGGCGATGGACGCCTTTGCCGCAGAGGAGCGGGAGGAATACGGCAGGCTGATCCTTGCGATGGAGAGCGAGGATAACCTGCATAAAGCGCTCAGCGGCGTCGCGTTTTTCCTGTCCTCGCTGCCCGCGCCGGACGAGTGGCTTGCGGCGCAGGAACGCGCGGTTGACGATCCGGACGCCGTGCGGAAGCAGGCAGAGTATGCGCTCCGAAGAGGGAAGGAACAGATCAGACAGCAGCTCGAGGAGGTGCGGTACGAGGCGGACCGGCTTCCGCGGGACTGCGTGAAAGCGCTGTCGACGGTCGATTACATCCTTTCGCACCTGCGGGGCGCGCTGTTTGCGGACACGCGCGAAGCGTTTGCCGAGGCGCTTTCCGCCGTCGCGGAAGGCTGCCCCTCGCTCAGTTTCCCGAAGACGTTTTCCAAAGAGGACAAAGATCCTCTCAGCAAGGCAAAAACCGCGCTGCTCTCGTTGTGCCGCCGGCAGGCGGCGCTTCATGCGACGCCGATCGAAGCGCTGTTTGAGGCGGACCGTCCGGCAGCGCCGATTCTGAAGGCGTTCTTCAAGCTGCTGCACCGATATCTCGATCTGTATCGCGACGCGAAGCGCGCAAAAAACGCGGTCGATTTCAACGATCTCGAGCATATGGCGATCGAGATCCTGAAAGACGACGAGATCGCTGCGGAGTACCGCGAAAAGTTTCAGACGATCATCGTCGACGAATATCAGGACAGCAACCGGCTGCAGGAAACGATCCTGAACCGCATCGCGCGGCCGGGACAGCTGTTCTTTGTCGGCGACGTCAAGCAGTCGATCTACCGCTTCCGCATGGCGGAGCCGTCGCTGTTCCTCGAAAAATGCGACAGCTTCCGCGGCGAACGCGGCAGCCGCATCGATCTCGGACACAATTTCCGCACGGGCAAAAACGTCATCGATACGGTCAATCACGTGTTTGAAACGATCATGAAGCAGCCGATTGCCGGGATCGAATACGATGAGCGCGCAAAGCTCAGGCAGGGCAAGCCGACCTTGCCGGAGGGCAGGGCGGAGCTGCATCTCATCGAATCCGAAACCGATCCGGACGAGGAGGAAACGGTGGAGAACGCCGAGGCGGAGGCACGGCTTGCCGCAAAGCTGATCCGCGCGCGCATGGAACGGCCGATTACAGACGGCAGCAAGGAGCGTCCCTGCCGCTGCAGCGACTTTGTCGTGCTGCTGCGGAGAAAGAAAAACATCCCCGTCTGGGCGCAGATACTGGTCGAAGAGGGCATTCCGTGCTATGCGGAATCCATCGGCGGATATTTCGACGCGATCGAAGTCAAGCTGATGATGAGCCTTCTGAAGATCCTCGACAATCTCCGGCAGGACATTCCGCTTGCCGCCGTGCTGCGCTCGCCGCTGTTCGGGTTCTCGGACGCACTGCTTGCAAAGCTTCGCGCGGGCAGAAAGCGGGAAGCGCTGGTCGACACGCTGCTTGCCGCAAGGGACGGGGAGCCCGCGGTCGACGCGTTCTTCCGGACGGTCGAACGGTACCGGACGCTGTCGCACCGGATTCCGCTTTCCGAGCTCATCGAACAGATTCTCGACGAAACGCATTACCGCGAGTTGGTCGGCGCGCTCACGGGCGGCGAACAGCGCGTACAGAACCTTGAAGCGCTGATCCGCACGGCGGCGGCATGCGAAGCGACCGGCATAAGCGGTATTCACGGATTTATACAGTATATGGCGAATGCGGAGAAGACCAGCAAGGTCGAGATCGGTTCGGCGTCGGCGCTGACGGCGAACGTCGTGCGGATCATGACCGTTCACGCGTCGAAAGGATTGGAGGCGCCGTTCGTCATTTACGGCGAGACGGGCGGGCAATTCAACAACGAGGAGCAGAAAATCCGGGTGCAGACAGACAGCGCGCTCGGGCTCGGTCTGCGATACACCGACGAATACGGCGTCGTGTGCGACACGCTGGCGCGCCGGAATACCTCCGCCGCCGTGAGCGATGCGTCGTGGGCGGAGGAGCTGCGCGTTCTGTATGTCGGCATGACCCGCGCAAAGCAGGAACTGTATCTTCTCGGATCGGTGAAAAACATTCCTGAAACGCTTGACGCGCTGAAGCCGCCGCTGCTGATGAACATCCGGAAGTGCAGATCCGCGCTTGATCTGCTGCTTCTCTCGCTGAACGGATATTTGAGCCCGGTGCAGCACCGCAAGAGCGAGTTTGCCGGCAGCGCAACAAAACCCGTCGAGGCGGAACAGCTGCGCCCGAGAGCGGAGGAGCGCGCGGCGCTCAGGGCGCAGTTCGAATGGGTCTATCCGTATCCGATCGCCGATACGCTGCCGGACAAGACCTCGGTCACGGGGCTGATGCGCAGCAGCGTGCCGGAGTTCGACGAGCCCGCGTTCGAGACCGGCTACGACGTGCTTTCGGAGGGCAGCGCGGTGCATCGCGCGCTTGAATGTCTGCCGCTTCGGGACGAAGCGAAGCGCGCGGCGTACCTACGGGAGCTTCCCGGCGTTTCGCCGTTCCACGCGGAGGCGATCCGGCGCTTTGCGGCGTCGCCGCTCTTTGCCCGCATGGCGGCTTCGGCGCGCGTCGAGCGCGAATGGAGCTTCCT
>CADAPG010000031.1 GCA_902789675.1 uncultured Eubacteriales bacterium | reverse complement strand
ATTGTAACTGGCGAACCGTTCCGCTGTCAAGATAAAGACAAACAAACAGCCCTCCGTTTCCGCGGAAGGGCTGTTGAACCGTTCACTTTATCGCTTTGCGCCGCAGTTTGAACAGAATACCGCATCCGTACCGATCTCGCTGCCGCATTCTGCGCAAAACACGCGCCTTGCCTTTCGTTCGCTTCGGCTGTCCGCTCCGTTCTCGGATACCGGCTGCTTTTCGGCTGCCCGATCGCTGTCCGCATCGCCGAAACCGCTGCCGGACGGTCGGTTCCAGAGCGCGGCGTCCGCAGATCTGAAGGACGCGGCGGGACGCGGCTTTTCTTCGGATCCTGCTGCGCGTGTCGAAACGATGAGACGCGGCGATCTTGCTTCGGCCGGATTTTTCTCCGACGCGCGGATCCTCCGCAGATCGCGAAAAGCGCTTCGGCAGCGCCGTTTCCCATTCATAGCCGCAGTCCCGGCAGGTATGGGTCGCCATCCTTTTCTTTCCGTTTTTTCCGAATCGACGGAACAGCCCCGCCTTGGTTTTTCCGGAGCGTATGTTGATACCGCCGCAATACGGACACGTCATCTGTTCCTACCTCTTTTCCGTCGGCGTCCGCCGACGCATATACTATAGCGCAGAACGAGTTGTTTTTCAATAGAAATCCGAATACGTGCTTCGCATGAAAAAAGCCGAAAGCGCGGCAAACGCTTTCGGCCTGAACGATCGGATCTCGTTTTCATTCCCGGATCGTGTTGCAGTTCGGACAGAACAGCTCCGAAGATTTGTTTCTCCGCCCGCACAGCGGACACTCCCAAGGCTCTCCTTCGGGCTGCGGTTTTTCTTCCGCCGGACCCTCTGCGGCAGGCATCGTTCTGCTCGTCGTCGCCACGATCAGCTTCGGACCGGGCGCGGACTTATCCTTGAAGGTATTGATCAGCGCTCCTGTTTTCGGTACGGGCGGTTTCACGCTGTCCGAAGGCGGAGCGGACAGCTGTTCCTTTTCCGGAACGGAGGCTTCCGTTTCGGTCTTTCTGCGCTGCGCCGGGTAAAGCAGCGCCGCCGCGGCTGCAGACAGCGGGATCAGGAACAATCCCGCACCGGGACGTTCTTTGATGCTGCTTCCGTCACGGCTTGCACCGATCAGATACGCAATGCAGCAGAACAGCAGCAGCACGGTAAATCCCGCATACAGGATCGCGAGAAGATTGGATCGCCGAAGCAGCATCCCGATCGCAGACGCAATTCCCAAAAGCAGGCAGACATAGAAGCCTGCGATGAATCCGACCATTGCGAAGCTTCCGTCGTCGATCCCGTCCGAAACGCGCCCCGCGGCGCTCGTTTCGCCTTCGGTAAACCGGTTCTGCATTTCCATGAACGACGCGCCGCTGAATTCACCGTCGCGATCCGCAAGATAGAACGCCGGCGGCCAGAACAGAAACGCGATCGACAGAACCGTCAGAACGATCGCAGCAATGCGGCGCGCGACGTTCGACGATGCGCGCGCTCCCGTGCTTGTACTCCCCATAAACATTGAACCCCATTCGCGCCCCGCACTTCATGAACGGGACCTTGTATCCTTTTATAAATTGTAAATCGCGCATATGCTCCTGTCAAGACCGAACGGAAAAAAACGAAAGGCGCTCCTTTGCCGGCAGTCCTGCGCATCCGGTCAACCGACGGTTGATTGAAAAAGAATTCGCCTCGCTTGTATTTTTCAAAATCGCAGTTATAATAAAGGCATAAGATCGATCTGAACAAATGCATTACAAACAACGGTTTAGGAGGAAACAACCATGATCGGCATGAATATCAAACAACTGAGACAGGAAAAACACATCAAGCAGGATACCCTGGCGGACGCCATCGGCGTCTCGGCGCAGGCGGTCAGCAAGTGGGAAACCGGTGCAAGCGACCCGGACATCGCGCTGCTTCCGAAGCTTGCAAACTATTTCGGCGTCAGCATCGACGAGCTCTTCGAGGTGCCGCGCGCCGAGAAGATGGAGCGCATCCAGAACATGATCTGGGACGAGCGCCGGATCAACCCGGAGACCTTCGACCGCACCGTCGCGTACCTCGAAGGCATCCTCAAGGAGGATCCGAAGGACGCGGAAGCGCTCACCATGCTCGCCGAGCTTTACAACCACCGCGCCCACGGCGATCACGAAAACGCGTCCTACTATGCGGAGCGCGCGCTCGACGCCGATCCGGCGGACGAGAACAACGCATGGGCGGCATACCTTGAAGCGAACAACGCGCCGTGCGGCGACAACTGGCTCGACAACCACTTCTCCGCGATCCGCTTTATCCGCGCGTTCGTCGAAAAGAACCCGGACGACCGCTATGCAAAGATCATCCTTGCGGAAAACCTGCTTGCGGATCACCGGCTCGACGAAGCGGAAGCCGCGATCGCGCAGATGAAGAAGGACGACGCGTACCTCGGTTACAGCGCAAAGCTGGCATTCATGAAGGGCGACCGCGAGGAAGCGCTGAAGCTCTGGAAGAAGGCGGCGGAGGATTATCCGAACCGCTGGCAGGCGACCGACGCCCTGGGCGAAGGTTACCTTGCTCTTGGCATGTATGGGGAAGCGCTCGACGCGTTTGAAAAGTGCTTTACCATGCAGAGCGCCCCGCGCTACACCGACGGACTCTTCGCAAGAGCGCAGGTGCACGAGGAGATCGGCGACTATGAAGGCGCGATCGAAGACCGCAAGCGCATCATCGAGTGTCTGAAGACCGACTAGCAAAGCGGAAATAAGACGAAACGGTACGCCTCAATCAAAAAAGAACGAGCAGACGATACGGAACAGTTCGTCTGCTCGATTCATTTAGAAAACAACGTATTGATCGCCGTGCAAAAGGTCTTGCCGCCGATCCGTCAGATCCGTCCGTGCGCGGAGACGTTCTCTCCGTCGGTCTTACGTCTGCCGCTGCAAAGCGTTAAGCAAATGCAAATCGGTCTCGATACAACCCTCCCGGCTTTTGCTTTGCAAAACCCACCCTCCCTTACACAGGGAGGGCAAGGCGGCGGAATAAATATCACACAAATCCGGCGAAGCGCACGGCGTTATTCCGCGTTATCCATCTTTCCGGTCCAGAGCGCGTGCTCGATCCAGATGCGCATGCCGCGGATCGCGCGGTCCAGCGCCGAGAGCTTTTGGAGGATCACGTCGAACTGCTTCCGCTCGAAGCTGTTCACACGACCGTCCACGGAGATGTCGATCAGCTGATCGCGCTCAAGCTCCATCGCGTGCAGCGCGGAAAGAAGCTCCACGGTGAGCTGCGGCAGCTCCTTGAGTTCCGCCTTCTGCACGTACTTCATGCCGATCGGGCACTCGTGCGTGCAGTAGTAGTTAGAAAGCTCCGGGTTCTGATAGCCCTGTTCCATGGCGAGCACCTCGTCCGGATGCGGCGCGCTCTTGCCGCTCTCGATTTTTTCGATGCGGTCCGCAGATACAAATGCCAGGATCTCCTCCGCCGCTTCGCGACTCAGGTCCATGTTCTCCCGGCTCTGCTGATAAATGTTTTTATCCTCTTTCGTCGACCGTCTGCCCATCGTGTGATCCCTCCGTTTCTTTGTACCTACAGTATACACCGCGCGCGCGCGTTTGAAAAGCAGAAAGCGTGCGGAATACGACGTTTTTTTTCGCATTTTCTTCGGAATATACGCCGCTTAACCCGGGCAATCCGCCATTGTGAACCGTTTCTTTTTGTGATATCATTCTATCGGAATAATCGGGAAGGGGGGATCTTTATGAGCAACCGCATTGAACGCGCATTCCAACGCCAACTGGATTCGGCGGATTCCTGGTCCCGGGCGCAGACGAAAGCATTCCGCACGATCCCGACAGCAAAGAAGCTCCCGATGATCGGGGTTCCGGTCATATGTATGATCGTGACGGTCGTTCTCTTCTTTCTCGGCGCTCGGACCGAAAGGCTGTCGTCGTATCTGAAAACAAGCTTTCCGGATTCGATCCTTTCGGAACCGTATGATTGGCCGAACGGCGCCGACCTCGACGGAATCGCGGAAATCGACGGCTATGCCGTTGCGTATTCCGAGAAGGGCTATTTTGCCGTTTTTCGTGACGGCGTCCTTCACCACATGCTGTATACGAACGGCCGCACCTGCGGAATTGCCGAGGACCGCATCTTGATCGGATACGGCGGAAAAGCCTATCTGTATGATGCAGAGGGCATGCGGGTGCAAACTGCGGACCTTTCCGTTCTTCGCAATGCGGAGAAATATACCGGCAGAGAAGCCGTTGTTTCCCCGTATACATATCGGATCGATCGGACGATCTTCCGCAATACCGTTGTTGCCGAAGCCGACGGAGAGGAAACAACCCTGCTGACCCAGAGGCGATTCATACGAATGATCTTTTACGCCGCTGCCATTGTCTTCTTTGTGCTCACGGTTGTCTTTGGCTTGATAGGGATCATCAAATTCAGCAATGCGTCTGTGACCGAATTGAAACGGGAGCAGGCGGTGAATAAAAAAACCTCCTGAGGCATTTGAGGAATATACCCCGCTGATCCGACCGGGCTTCGGTTGCGGTCCGCGTCCTTGGGTGATAAACTGATCACGGAAAGGGGTCTTGTTTATGGAAGGAAATCCTTTTGATTGTTGGAAGGATTTGTTTCACGCAAGAATGAAGTTTCTGCGTTCTTTGTCGGTGTGGGGGGTGCTGGCATTCTATTTGATGCCGCTGTCTCTTTTCGGAGCGATTGCTTTCTCATTGCTTGCAGCGAAACCCGCGTATTCGATGGTTGCTTTGCCGAAGCAGTATCCGGAATCGATCCGCATCGACGCGTTTACATGGCCGACCGCGGTGAAGATCGAGGGCGTCGGTGCAGTCGAAGACTATGCCGTTGCGTACACCGGACAAGGGTTCTTTGCCGTGTTTCGGGACGGCGCGTTTCATCACATGCTGTTTGCGCCGAGCGAGCAAAGCGGGATCAGCGGAGACCGGATCTTCGTCGTATACGACAACTGCCTGTATCTGTATGACGCGGAAGGAAACCGACTGGAGACACAGTCGCCGGACGCGCTTTCGAGCCGACCGATCTGCAGCAGCACGCAGACGACCGTCGGTCGGTATGAATATCGCATGGTACGCAAAGCCGGCGTCCGTTCGGTAGTTGCGGAAACCGACGGAGAGTCCATGACGCTGCTGTCCTACAGGTATTTCAACCCTGTGATCCATACCGTTTCGGCAGCTATATGCGGCGCAGTCTTCGTTGCATGCCTGATCTATATAATCGTGAAAGCCCATTCCCTATCGGCTGCGCGAGATGCGTCAATATGATCTCATCGGCTGACCGTTTCTTTTTCGGGCCCTCCCGTGCGGAGGGCTTTTCCTATGCCGCAAAACGGCGCGCTTTGCAAAAAAGCCCCTCTATTTCGCACCGGCGCTGCAAATAGCGCCTTCCATTTGCAGACGGTTTCCCTTTCGGAACCAAAGCGGTTCGGGTATGATGGATGCGTAAACAAGAGGCGGACAAAACCGCCGGGACACTGAGGGCTTTAGAAAGGAGCGAGTAAAATGTCATTCTTCACAGATCATCTGGGACTGATCGTCGGCGTGATCGTTGCCGCGGTCGCCGCGATCATCATCATCGTCAGCGGGTACGTCAAAGCGCCCCCGGACAAGGCGTTCATCATCTCCGGCATCAAGAAGCAGCCGAAGATCCTGATCGGCAGGGCGGGCATCAAGCTTCCGTTCTTGGAGAGAAAGGACACGCTGGTTTTAAAGCAGATCAGCATCGACATCAAAACGAACGGCTACGTGCCGACGCTCGACTTCATCGGCGTGGACATCGACGCGGTCGCAAAGGTGCGGCTGAAGACCGATCCGGAAGGCATCAAGATCGCCATGAAGAACTTCCTGAACATGTCCGAGGAAGCGATCACCAAGGCGCTCACGGACTCTCTGCAGGGCAACATGCGTGAGATCATCGGCACCGTGAAATTGAAGGAGCTGAACACGGACCGCAAGAAGTTCGGCGACGAGGTACAGCAGAAGGCGCAGACCGACATGAACGCGCTGGGTGTGGAGATCATCTCCTGCAACATCCAGAAGATCGAAGACGAAAAGGGTCTGATCGTTGCCCTCGGTCAGGACAACATGTCGCAGATCCAGAAGGATGCTTCGATCGCCAAGGCGCAGGCGGAGCGTGACGTCGCGATCGCCGAAGCGGAGGCGCAGCGCATGGCAAACGAAGCGCAGGTCGCGGCGCAGACCGAGATCGCGTCCCGCAGAAACGAACTGCGGATCCGCGAGGCGGAGCTCAAGAGGGCTTCGGACCTCAAGCAGGCGGAAGCCGACGCGGCATATGAGATCCAGCAGCAGGAGCAGCGCAAGACCATCGAGGTCGCCACGGCGAACGCGAACATTGCGCGCCAGGAGCGCGAGATCGAGCTGAAGCGGAAGGGCGTCGAAGTCACCGAACAGACGCTCGAAGCGGAGATCAAGAAGAAGGCGGAGGCGGAGAAGTTCGCCCGTCAGCAGAAGGCGGAGGCAGAGCTCTTCGAACGGCAGCGCAAGGCGGAGGCGGAGAAGTTCGAACGTGAAAAGGCGGCGGAGATCCGTCGGATCCACGCGGAAGCGGAGAAGTTCGAACGCGAGAAGGAGGCCGAGGCGCAGCGCGTACAGGCAGAGGCCGAAAAGTACGCAAAGATGCAGGAGGCGGAAGGCATCCGGGCGGTCGGCGAAGCGGAGGCTGCGGCGATCGAAGCCCGCGGCATCGCGGAAGCGGAGGCGCTTGAAAAGAAAGCCGAAGCCATGAAGAAATACGGTCAGGCGGCGATGATGGAAATGATCGTGAAAGCGCTGCCCGAGATGGCGGCGTCGATCGCAAAGCCGCTCGAATCCATCGACAAGGTGACGATCATCGACGGCGGACACGGCGGAAGCGGCGTGGATACCATGGGAAGCTTCGTCCCGAGCGTGCTTGCCCGCACGATCGAAACGATGAAGGAAGTCACGGGACTGGACCTTGTGGACGTCATGAAGGCAAGCACCTACGACGCAAAGGTGAACCGCAACGTGACGGTGCAGGGCGATCCGCAGGGCGCGGTGAAAACCGCCATGAACGAAGCATAAAAAGCGACAAAAAAGGATCCTCCGTTTGAGGATCCTTTTTATTATGCTCCGTCAGTCCCAGATCCGGAAAGCCATCAGGAAGTGTTCCTGCCAGTACTTGCTCTTTGTGATATCGTTCTCCGTGACGCGGACCTGCCCGCGGGAGGAGGACGCGTCGATCATGTGTCCGTCGCCGAGGTAGATGCCGACGTGACCGCTGTCCAGCGATTCGCCGAGGAACACAAGAATGTCGCCGCGCTTCAGGTCGCCCATCGCGTTGATGCGCTTGTACTTCGAACAGGTGCGCCAGATGATACTGGTCATGTACGCCTGCTTGATCCCCGCCTGATTGAGACACCAGTATACGAAGCCGGAGCAGTCGAAGGTATCCGGTCCCTTCGCGCCGCGCACATACTTGCAGCCGAGCTTGCTTTCCGCGATCTCGATCAGCTTTTCGACGCCCTTTCTCTTGCCCTCTTTGTCGGGCTTCGGCGTCGGCGTGGCTTTGCCGGGTTTCGGCGTCGGCGTGGTTTTGCCGGCGTTCGGCGCCGCCTTTGCCTTGTCGCTGTTCAGCTTCTCAAGCGTCTTGGCGTCGATCTCGCCGTCCTGCGTGAGGTTGTTGCGCTTCTGAAACTCTCTGACGGCTTCCGCGGTGGTTTCGCCGTAGTAGCCGGTGACCTGGTTCGTGCGGATGTAGCCGAGCTTGCTGAGCCGCTTCTGCGCGTCCTTGACGTCGGAACCGCTCATGCCAAGCCGCATCGCGTAAGCGATCGCGTCGTCGGATCGGATCAGATCCATCGTCGCCGGACCGAGACAGCCGTCGCGGACGAGACCGTTCGACTCCTGGAACAGTTTGATCGCGGAGACGGTCTTGTCGTCCATCCTGCCCTTGCAGACGTATTTCCTGTCCAGATAGCCGAGCTTCTGCAGCTGCTTCTGGAAGACAACGATGCTGTCGTCCGTGTCGCCGGATTTGAAGTAGTTGCCGACGACGTCGCCGGAATACAGCGTATTCAGCGTTTTTGCCCCGACCTTGCCGTCGACCTTGAGCCTGTTCATGCTCTGAAACTCGCGGATCGCCGCCGCAGTCTTTTCGCCGAACGTGCCGTTGCGGCTGCCGAAATCGAGATAACCGAGCTCATAGAGCCGGTCCTGCACCTCTTTTACGTCGTCGCCGTTGTCGCCCTCCTGCATGACGAATTCCTTCGCGCTGCCGTAGACGAGCAGCGCATAGGTCAGTTCGTCGAGCACGCCGTCCGCCGTTAGACCGTTGTGCCGCTGGAAGTTTATGAGCGCGTCCTGCGTCTGATTGCCGAAAAACTCGTCCGGCTCGTCCGGATCCAGATATCCGAGATCCATGAGCCTTGCCTGTACGTCCAGGATCACGGGATCCGTATCGCCGTTCCGATAGGTTTTGCCGGAAAGATAATCGGTCGATGCCGTCGGCTCGGGCGTTTCGACCGGCTCCGGCGTCGCCGGGACCTCGGTCTCCTCCGGAAGCTCTTGCACCGGGACCTCCGTTGCAGTCGGCTCCTCGGTCGGCAGCAGCACGACCGCTTCGTTCGACTCGGGCTCGGTCGGCGCCGGCTGTTCCGTGGCGGGCGTCTCCTGCACCGTGACGGACGTCTCCTGCGCCTCGACCGGCTGCGGATCGGACGTTTGCACGGTCGAAGCCTTTTTGCCGATACACCGCGCGATCGCAATCCCGCCGGAAACGATCCCCACGATCACGCCGAGCAGCAACACGACCGCGATTGCGGCAAGCAGAACGCGGGTCGTTTTGTTCGGCACGATTTTCCGAAACTGTTTCCGGCGGCGCGCCTTGGAGGCTTTGCCGGATGATGTTTTCTGTTCTTTCATGGGTCTTTCCCTCAGATCATACGATAGCACGGAGATGTGTTATAAATGCGGTAAAATTCGAAACGTTTCAGCCCTGCGGATAGGTGGACAGCGCGGAAAGCAGCTCCTCGCGGATCTGCGCGCGCCGCCACGCCGGGGCGAGCAGCGTCGTATGCTTGAGGTTTTCGACCAGAAACCGGTGCACCATCTCCCACGGCGCGTCGATCTCGGCGCGGATCGTTTCGCCCTCCGGACGCATGCGAACGGCGTCGCCGAACGAATCGAGAAGATCGCCGGTGAGATGCCCCGCGCAGAGCACGGTATGCGTCTCCTTGACGTCGGTGTGGTAGATCGTGCGGTTCACATACGCGGCGACGTCCAGACCGTCCCGGCACTCGATCAGCGTTTCGGTCCCGCGCGCGGCAAGCCCGGTCAGCTGCACGTCCTCCATCAGATCGCAGCGGTAATGCAGCAGCCTGCCGTAGCCGGACATGGATACGATCACATAGTAATAGCCTTCCGCCAGAAACAGCGCGTACGGCGACACCGTGAACGGCGTTTCCCGCTGCGGCGCCTTTCGTCCGTCCGTCTGCACGACGGCGTAGAGAAAGCTGATCTGCACCTTCCGTTCGATCGCCTCCTTGATGCGGTCGAGCGTTTCAAAGACCTGTTCGGGCTGCCGTCCCGCAGCCGCTTCCGAAACATAGACCGGAACGGGATCCTGCAGCTTTCGGATCTCCTGCTCCGAGCGCTCGGAACGCGGCGCGCGCAGATACGCGTCCAGCGCGACGGGATTGTGCTCGTGCTGCACGTTTTCGGCGTCCGCTTTCAGATAGTAACCCTTGCCGTTCTCCTGATAGGTGGAGAGCGGAAAGCCCATCTCGGAGAGCAGCAGCAGGTTGCGCCCGACCGCCTTGCGCTCGGCGATCATGCCGTGATCCGCTTCCAGGTATTCGATGATGTGCCGCGTCGACAGCGGATTTGCCTTGCCCGCATGCTGTTCGAGCACCCTGAGGATGCAAAGCGACAATGCTTTTTTTCCCTTCGTTTCCGACATTGCGATCTCCCCTTATTCCTCGTAATAGTCGCCGCGGCGATAGTCGTACAGAACGCCCTCGTATTTCTTCGGCTCCTCCAGCACCTTGCCGCAGCCGATCGCAACGCATGCGACCGGATCCTCCGCGACGTAGCACGGGACGCCGATCTGCTCCGCAATATACTGGTCCAGTCCAAAGAGCTGCGCGCCGCCGCCCGTGAGGACGATCCCGCGCGACGCGATGTCGCCGGCAAGCTCCGGCGGCGTCTGTTCCAGCGTGTCCTTCAACGCCTCCGCGATCGACAGAAGCGGTTCCGCGAGCGCGAACGTCAGTTCGTTGCTGCCGAGCTCCAGCGAGATCGGAAGCCCGCCGCCGAGCGACCGCCCTCGCACCTCCATCTTGAGCTCGTCCTTGCGCGGGAACGCGGACGCGTACGCGATCTTCAGCTCCTCCGCGGCGCGCGTGCCGATCACGACGCCGTGCTGACGCTTGAGGTACCGCACGATGGCAGCGTCGAATTTGTCGCCGCCGACGCGCAGCGAATCATGCCGCACCGCCTTGCCCATCGAGGTCACGACCATGTCGCAGGTGCCCGCGCCGATGTCTAAAACGATGTTCGCCTTCGGCTCCGTGATGTCGAGCCCCGCGCCGATCGCCGCCGCCACGGGCTCTTCGATCAGGAAGGTGTAGCGCGCGCCGGCGCCTTCGGTCGTTTCGATGACCGCGCGTTTTTCGACTTCGGTCGCCATCGACGGCACCGCCACGACCGCACGCGGCTTGAAGAAGATGCGGCTGCCGACGATGCGGTTGAAAAACAGCGTCAGCATGCGCTCCGTCGCGTCGAAGTTCGCGACCACGCCGTCCTGCATCGGACGGATGATCATCAGATTTTCCGGCGCGCGTCCGACGAGCTCCTTCGCCTCCTGACCGATCGAGACGAGCTTTCCCGTGCCGCGCTCCACCGCGGCGATGTTCGGCTCGCGCAAGACGATGCCCTTGCCGCGCACGTACGCAAGCACGTTGCTCGTGCCGAGGTCCAACCCGATATCCGATGCATGAAACAGTCCCATAACGATCCTTTCGCCGACAGTACGGCTCTCTATACTTGTACCATAATTGTACCATGCCGTTTTCCAAAACCGATGACGAAAGTGTAAACGAATATCTTGCGAAATGTGAATTTTCACGTTATACTGACCCTATGGAAGAGCAATTTATCATCAGACAGGCGGAATTTGTCACAAGCGCGGGGCTCGGCGGGCAGTATCCCGAACCGCTCCCGTGCGAGATCGCGATCGTCGGAAAGTCAAACGTCGGCAAATCGAGCCTCATCAACCGTCTCGCAAACAATCAGAAGCTTGCAAAGACCTCGGCGCAGCCGGGGAAAACGCGGCTGGTCAATTTCTTTCTGCTGAACAAAGCGCTGTATCTCGTCGACCTGCCGGGCTACGGGTTTGCAAAGGCGTCGAAGACCGAGCAGAAAAGCTGGGGCGAGCTTCTCGAACGCTATCTTTCGAGCGGGCGCGTGAAACATCTGCTGATGCTGATCGACATCCGCCACGCGCCGACGCAGGACGATCTTCAGATGTTCCGGTATCTCATCTATTACAACATTCCCTATACCCTCGTTGCGACCAAGGCGGACAAGATCGCAAAGTCCAAGCGGAAGCAGGAGGCGAACAAGCGCGCGAAGGAGCTCGGCGCGCCGCCGTTCGCGCTGCCGTTTTCGTCGGAAACCGGCGAAGGAAAGGCGGAATTGCTGCAAAGGATCGGCCAGATCTTCGGGGATTGCATCCCGAAGGAAAAAGAATCTGCGGAAGAATGAAAAAAGGGCTTGACAGGAGCCGTGTTCCTTTGCATACTATGCTGTGAAATCAACATGCGAGGAATCAAAAACGAAATGCTCAAAAAATGCCCCATCTGTGAGTTGAACTATATCCACGGCAACGAGACCATGTGCCGTGTGTGCGCGGCGGAACGTTCGCGCCGTCATGCGCCCAAAGCGGAACCCGAGGTCATCATGTGCAGCGAGTGCGGCGAAAATCCCGCGCTGCCCGGTCACGACCTCTGCGAGGAATGCCTGAAGGAGCAGAAGCGTCAGGCGAACCTTGAAGTGCTGGCGGATAAGGTCCGCGCCGACGAAGCGGAGGATCCGCTCGAAGAGGACATTTCCGAAGACGGAGACGACGAATAATCCGCCGTCCGTTCCCGAATACCCCGCGCGTGCGCAGCGCGTCTGCGCCGCACAGATAAGGAAGTCTGACTTCCTTTTATTTTTCCGAAAGCGAGAATCCCATGCCCCGTGTCTTTGCCATCGGCGATCTGCATCTGAGCCTGTCCGTTCCGAATAAGGCGATGGACGTGTTCGGCGCGCGCTGGAAGGATCACGCCGCGCGGATCCGGGAGGCGTGGCAGGACGTCGTCGGCGAAGACGATCTCGTGCTGATCCCCGGCGACATCAGCTGGGCGATGTATCTGTCCGACGCGATCGCCGACCTTGCGTTCATCGGGGCGCTTCCGGGGACCAAGCTCATTCTGCGCGGCAATCACGACTACTGGTGGCAGAGCGTGACCAAGGTCCGCACCGCGCTGCCGAAGAACATGTTCGCGCTGCAGAACGACGTGTTCCGCTTCGGCGATCTGTACGTCTGCGGCACACGGGGCTGGACAATCCCGCAGTCGTCGCACTTCAAGGAGAGTGCGGACCGTAAGCTCTATGAGCGCGAGCTGATCCGGCTCGATCTCTCGCTGTCCGCGCTGCCGAAGGACGTTCCCGCGATCGGGATGCTGCACTACCCGCCATTCTCCGAATCCGGCGAGAAGAGCGCGTTTGCCGAGCGGTTTGAGGCGGCGGGCGTTTCGGACGTCGTGTACGGGCATCTGCACGGGGCGTCGCACCGCTTCGCGTTTTCCGGCGAGTCCGGCGGCATCGTCTATCACGCCGTTCCCGCGGACTATCTGAATTTCATCCCGAAACAGATCCTTTGAAGACGGAATCATTTCCGTCTTTTTTCATGGAATGGGAGCGCTTTGTTCTTGTTTCTTTCGGATTTTTATGCTATGATATCATAAATACTATGCGTACGTGTGCCCGCAAAGACGGACGAACGAAGCAAAACACGGAGGAAATGATAATGAAGACAGACGTTATCGAGATCACGCCGTTGGGCGAAGGGATCGCGGAAGTGCTCAGAGAAGCCGAGAAGGCGGCGGTATACCGTGAGCTGGATCCGAAACAGACGCTTCGGCTCCGGCTGCTTGCGGAGGAAACGACCGGCATGCTCAAAACGCTGGTCGGAGACGAACGCCTGCATTTCTGGATCGAATCCGAAGGGAACGCGTTTTCCCTGCATCTTTCCGCGCTGACACGCGTGGACGCGGAAACGCGCAAAGCGCTTCTCAAGGCGTCGACCTCCGGCAAAAACGCCGCGGCAACGGGCTTTATGGGACGGCTGCGCGACTATTTCACCAGGGTGTACGACACGAGCGATATCAACGCGCTGGCGAACGAGATCGGCTATGTGGGTCTCGTCGGCTACGACGCGTCGATGGATATGTCGCCGAACGCAATGCTCTACGGTTGGTCGCTGAACGCGTATCGGCAGACCGTTTCGGAACAGAAGGAAACGGAAGCGGAGAAATGGGACGAACTGGAAAAATCGATCACGGCGAAGCTTGCGGATGAGATCAAGATCTTCATCCGGAAGGAAACCGTGGAAATGATCATCGAAAAAGCATTCTGAAAGGAGAATTCAATATGAACATTCGGCAGACAAAGAACGAAAAAGCACTGACGATCGCCGTTGAAGGCCGTCTGGATACCATGACCGCGCCGGAACTCGAAGAGGTTCTGAAAAATTCGCTCGAGGGCATTGAGGCGCTGACCTTCGATCTCGAAAAGCTGGACTACATCTCTTCCGCGGGACTCCGCGTGCTGCTTTCCGCGCAGAAGACGATGAACAATCAGGGCACGATGAAGGTCCTGCACGCGAACGAGATCGTGATGGAGATCTTTGAGGTCACCGGATTCTCCGATATTCTGACAATCGAATGAACATTTGTCCGATCCGGCGGGGGATTCCTCGCCGGATCGGGCGCTGAAAAGGAAGTCAACGCATGGGGATCTTCGTGAACAATGCGGTCACGGCTGGCGTTGTGACGGCGTTCGTCGTCGCGTTCGTCGTGCTGCTGCCGCTGATCGACAGACGCGTTTCCGGGCGGCTCGGGCTGAATCTCAGCCATGGGATCAGCGAAAATCCGAGAGCGTCCGCGCTTCTGAAGCTCCGGCAGCTCGTCCTGTACGGAGTATTTCTTCTGTATTTCGCCGCATTTGCGTTTATCGTATTCTTTTCACGACAGACCGGCGACACCTATCAGGTGCACGCCGCGCCGTTCTATGACCTTGCAAACGCCTTCCGAACCGACTCCGGTTTTGCGGACGCGGTGCTTTCGATCTTCCGTGAAGGAATCCGGACGGGGCTCAGCCATATCCGCATTCGTCCCGCCGACATCTATCAGGTTTATCTGAACGTCATGCTGTTCATCCCGATGGGATATCTGCTGCCGTACGTTTTTCCGTGGTTCCGCGCAAAGGTCCGGATCCGGCCGGTGGTCGCATGCTTTCTGATCTCGGTCGTGACCGAAAACCTGCAGCTGATCTTTCGCCGCGGGTTGTACGACATCGACGACCTCTTAAGCAACACGCTCGGCGGATGGATCGGACAGCTGCTGTTCGTGTCCGTCGCGTTCGTCGTAACGCATCCGGACTGGCGGAAGGAGCTTCGCGCGTACCGGCGCTGGAGACGCCACGCAAGACGCCGCACGCTGTATCCGTTTGCCAAGAGGATCACGCTGTCCCGCACGACGCTGCTTGCCGCCGACGAGTCCGAGATCCGGGAGTTTTATGTGAACAAGCTCGGCTTCCGCGTCGTCCGGCAGGTCGTTTCGCAGGACGGCACGGAGACGCAGTTTCTGCTGGAAATGGGCAAGATGCAGGTCGAGATCCGCTGCGCGAAACGGGCGGAAGCGCTCCCGCAGCAATTCCTGACGATCACGGCGAAAAACCTCGAAAAGATCCGCGATCGCCTTGTGAAAAACGGGATCGAGCCGAGCGCGCTGACGTCGGACGCCTACACCGGCATGCGCAGCCTGTCGTTCTCCGGACCCGACGGGATCCGCATCACAATCCTGGAACAGCCCTAAAAGCAAAGGACTTTTCCTGCCGGGCGCATCGCGGCCGACACGCATCAAAGACTGAACGATATTTCCGCGTAAGGAGGAAAGCGATATGGATCGGCATCCGTCTCCGTCGGACCCGTCGGGCTTCGTGCTGCTGTCGGATTACGTCCCGCACGTCGTGCAGGAGATACGGTACTATTCCACCTACAACTTCATCGGCGAACGCATCGACGGCTATGAGGAGCCCTGCGCGCTGATCACCATCGAAGCAGCGCGCGCGCTGAAGGCGGTCAGCAGCGAACTGATCGTGCAGGGATACCGGCTCAAGGTGTTCGACGCGTATCGCCCCGTTTCGGCGGTGAAGCAGTTCATCTTCTGGGGGATCGAGGATCAGGATATCCGCATGAAGCCGTACTTCTATCCGGAGCTCGAAAAACAGTCGCTGTTTGCGGAGGGCTATATTGCAAAGCAGTCGAGCCACAGCCGCGGCAGCGCGATCGACCTGACGCTGCTGGATATGAAGACCGGCAAGGAGCTCGACATGGGCAGTCCGTTCGATCTGTTCAGCGAGGTGTCGCATCCGGATTACCGCGGCGTCACGAAGGAACAGTACGAAAACCGCATGCTTCTGCAGCGGGCGATGGTGCGGAACGGCTTTGTCCCGCTCGCCTGCGAATGGTGGCATTTCGCGTTGAAGGACGAGCCGTACCCGGACACGTACTTCGCCTTCCCCGTTTCGTCGGCATACCTGCGGCGGTAACAGGCGCTTCGGCGTCTGATCGCGCATATCCGGAGAAACACTGCAGGACAATCACAAGCAAGAAGAATGCGGACGATTTCCGCAAAGGAACAGGACCATGAAACTCGTTCAGAAAATGCGCTCCCGCATGGCGGTCAATATCATCGGCGCGATCGTAATGCTGCTGGTCGTGTTCGGTCTGATCGTCAGCGCGATCGGATACGTGAATTTCACAGACGCCTTCAAACGTGAATACTCCGTCACCACCTATCACATGGCGGATACGGCGGCGGCGCTGGTGAACGGCGATCATATCGACGCGTATCTGCAGGGCGAACGTGCCGAGGAGTATCGGCAGACCAAGGCGCGTATCGACACATACTGCGCGAGGATGAACGTCTCGCTGGTGTATGTGATCCGGGTCGACACAGGCGATTACGGCAGGTTCGTTTCGGTATTCAATTCCGTGAACAATACGGTCGACAATTCCGCGTACACGGAATGGGAGCTCGGACACGCGCGCAACACGACGAACGACGAATACCGGGAAGTATACCGGAGCCTGTATGAAGCGGATGCGCCGTACGGCACCGTTTACCGCATCCGTCCGGGCGACGGCTCGCATCCGCACATCACGACGCTGGTGCCGGTGAAGGATTCCGGCGGGAAGACGACGGCGCTCCTCTGCGTGCAGCGTCCGATGCGCGAGCTTCGGGATGCGCAGCGCCCGTACCTGATCCACATCGCGGTCTCCACGGTCATCCTGGCGATCCTCGCGTCCGCGATCGCCGTGGCGTACATCCGCACGAAGATCGTCCGTCCGATCCGAACGGCGTCCGACGAGGCGACGCGGTTTGCAAAGGAGAACACCAAGGGCGAGCCGATCGGCGGGATCAGCCGGTACGAGGAACTGCAGAACCTGACCCGATCCATCGACACGATGGAAACAGACATGGTGCGCTATATGGAAAACCTGACGGCGGCAACAGCGGAGAAGGAACGCATCGCTGCGGAGCTGACGCTTGCCGGTCAGATCCAGATGAACTCGATCCCGAACGATTTTCCCGCTTTCCCGGACCGGACCGAATTCGATATCTACGCGTCCATGGATCCCGCAAAGGATGTCGGCGGCGACTTCTATAACTTCTTCCCGATCGATGAGGATCATCTTGCGATCGTGATCGGCGACGTTTCCGGCAAGGGGATCCCCGCGGCGCTGTTTATGATGGTCACGAATATCATAATCTCCGACCGCACGCGCATGGGCGGTTCGCCTGCGGAGATCCTTGCGTATGTGAACGACGATCTTTGCAAGCACAACAAGGCGGACATGTTCGTCACGGTCTGGCTCGGCATTCTGGAGCTCACCACCGGAAAGCTCATCGCCGCCAACGCGGGGCACGAATACCCGATCCTCGGGCAGAACGGAGCGTTTGCGCTGCTGCGTGACAAGCACGGCTTCATCGTGGGCGGCATGGACGGCATACGGTACCGGAATTATGAGCTGACGCTTGCGCCGGGCGACAGGCTGTTCCTGTACACCGACGGGCTGCCGGAGGCGACGGACGCGGACGAACGGATGTTCGGTACGGACCGCGTGCTTGCGGCGCTGAACGGCGCGGGGAACGCCTCGGCGCAGGAGATCCTGCAGGCCGTACACACGGCGGTAAACGATTTTGTAAAAGATGCGGAGCAGTTCGACGATCTGACGATGCTCTGTCTGGACTATCGAGGAACAACAGGAGAGAATACGTATGGAACAACAGCATGAAACCGTAACGATCACACTGTCCGGAAGGATCGATTCCGGCAACGCAGCGGAGATTGAAAAGCAGATATTCGCAAAGCTTGCAGGCAAAGAACACGCGCCTGTCATTCTGGACGCGGGCAATCTTGCCTATATCTCAAGCGCGGGGCTCAGGATCCTGCTGCGCATCAAGAAGAAGAACCCGGACCTGACGATCACAGGCGTCGGCTCCGAGGTCTATGAGATCCTGGACATGACGGGCTTCACCGAGCTGATGAAGGTGGAGAAGGCATACCGCACCGTTTCGATCGACGGCTGCGAGGAGATCGGCCGCGGCTCGAACGGTATCATCTACCGGATCGACAAGGACACCGTCGTCAAGGTCTACCGGAACGCGGACGCGCTTGCGGACATTCAGCATGAGCGCGAGGTCGCGCGGCTTGCGCTGGTGCTCGGCATTCCGACCGCGATCTCCTACGACGTCGTGCGCGTGGGCGAAAGCTACGGCTCGGTGTTCGAGCTTCTGAACGCGCGTTCGTTCTCGAAGATCCTTGCGCGGGAACCGGATCGGTTCGACTGGTGCGTGAAGGAATACGTGAACATGCTGAACCGCATCCACGGCACGCTCGTGCCGAAGGGCAAGCTGCCCGACATGCGGCAGAAGATGCTTTCGTGGGCGGAGTTCATCCGCGATCATCTGCCCGAAGCCGCGGCGAACAAGCTGCGCGCGCTGATCGAGGCGATCCCGTACGACGATCACCTGCTCCACGGCGACTTCCATACCAAGAATCTGGAGCTGCAGAACGACGAGGTCCTGCTGATCGACATGGACACGCTCTGCGTCGGACACCCGATCTTTGAGCTCGGCTCCATGTTCAATGCGTTCGTCGGGTTCTCCGAGGTCGATCACGACGTCATCCGCCGGTTCCAGGGCTTCGATCGGGAGACCGGCCGGGCGTTCTGGCGGCGAGCGCTTTCCGCCTATCTCGGAACGGACGACGAAAAGAAGATCAAAGCGGTCGAGGACCGCGCCCGCGTGATCGGCTATGTGCGCCTGCTGCGCCGCTCGATCCGCCGCAACGATCTGACGTCCGAAACGGAACGCGCGGAATTCGAGCATTGGAGAAGCGAGCTCATTGAGCTTCTGGAACGCACGGATACGCTGCTGTTTCTCAGAAGCGAGCTGACGGTCGAGGCGACCGACGACAATCTTTCCAACGTCCTCACTTTCGTCGACAGGCATCTTTCCGACGCAGGCTTCTCCGGAAAGGTGAAGATGCAGGTCGGGCTTGCCGCAGAGGAGATCTACGTCAATATCGCGCATTACGCGTATGCGCCGAAGACCGGACCGGCGGCGGTGCGCGTGGAGACCTCCGAGGATCCGAAAAGCGTGACGATCACCTTCACGGATCGCGGGATTCCCTACGATCCGCTGAAGAAAGCGGATCCGGACGTGACGCTTTCCGCCGAGGAGCGTCAGATCGGCGGGCTCGGCGTCTTCCTCACAAAGAACGTCATGGACGAGGTGCATTACGAATACCGCGACGGACAGAACGTGCTGACGATGAAGAAGCGCGGGTGAGGAGCGGAACATGATCAGCGGAACGGACAGGATCGATCTGCATATGCACACCACGGTCTCCGACGGAACGGATACGCCGGAGGAGCTGCTTGCGTTCGTCAGGGAAGCAAAGCTCGGATTGTTTTCCGTCACGGATCACGACGCGGTCAAGGGCTGCCGCAGCATCCTCGCGATCCGGAAGCCGGACGATCCCCTGTTCCTGTGCGGCGTCGAGTTCTCCTGCAAGGACGAGGAGGGACAGTATCATATCCTCGGCTACGGCTACGATCCGGACGCGGAGCCGATCAACGCCGCCGTCGAACACGGGCATGCCCTTCGCATGAACAAGCTGAAAAAGAGGCTGGCGTTCCTTGAGGAGCGGTTCGGGTTCACCTTCACGCCGGAGGAAACGAATACGCTGTATGCGACGGACAACCCCGGCAAGCCGCATATCGCGAACATGATGGTGCAGCACGGCTACACGGAAAGCCGCGGCGAGGCGATCGAAAAATATCTCAGTCAGGCAAAGTTCCCGAGCGAATACGTGCGTCCGGAGGAAGCGATCGAGGGGATCCGCTTAAGCGGCGGCATTCCTGTGCTGGCGCATCCGTGCTACGGCAACGGCGATCAGCTCATTCTCGGCGACGCGCTTACAAAACGCGTCGAAAAGCTCATGGGCTTCGGTCTCTTGGGACTGGAAGCGTTCTATTCCGGCTTTCCGAAGAAGCTCATCGACGAGGTGCTTTCCCTTGCGGACCGATTCGGTCTGTACGTCACGGCAGGCAGCGACTATCACGGCAGAAACAAGCCGCTGATCACGATCGGCGATACGGGGCTTTCCAAGGTTTCCGACGCGCCGGACGCGCTGAAACGTTTTCTCGACGCGGTTTCGGACCGGATCTGACGCGGCATTTTTGTGCAAAGCGACAAACAGCCACCCTCTGCGGGTGGCTGTTTTGATTTCCGTTATTCCTCTTCTCCGCCGGGCGCTTCCTCGGCTGCCGCTTCAGGCTCCTCGGCTGTCGCTTCGTCCGCCTGCGGTTCTTCAGGATCGGGGTCCTCTGCGGCGCGGTCGGAATCGGATTTCTCCGCTTCCGGCACAGTCAGGTCGTCCTCATGGAACACCACAAACGGCTCGCCCTTCTTCCATCTGCGCGCAAGGAGCAGGATCAGAACGCCCGCCAGAAGGATCGCGATGCTGATCCACTGCGAGGTATAGAGCGGACCGAACTTGCCGCGCTCCGCGTCGCCGCGGAACATCTCGATCACGAACCGCCAGATCGCGTACAGGATGAGGTACCAGCCGGTCGTCGTGCCGAGGCGTTTTTCCTTCCGGTAGATCAGCACGAGCACAACGCACAGCAGCAGCAGGAAGATCGTTTCCATCAGCGGCACGGGCAGGCGCATGGTGCCGTCGAGGTACTTCACCGCGCAGGCGCCGCCGTAGGTGCAGAGCCCGAACTGGCTCGTTTCGCCGACGCCGAGACCGTAACAGCAGCCGACGAGCAGACAGCCGATCCGTCCGAACGCGTGCGCCACGCAGAAGCACGGCGCCATCAGGTCCGTAAACTCAAAGAAATTCTTTTTCTTCTTCCGCGCAACGAGCAGAATGCCGAGGATGCCGCCGATCAAACCGCCGTAAAAGACCATGCCCTCCATCAGAAGGCTCAAAAGACCCGAAAAGAATCCGCCCGCAAACGCGGTTTTGAACACGCCCGGCGTCACGATCCAGTAGAGGATCTTCATGCCGACAAAGCCCAGAAGCACCGCCGAGATGATTGCGTCGACGACGGCGTCGTTCCAGTCAAGCGCGGATTTTTTCCGCAGAAGCCAGCTTAAAAACACGGCAAGGATCGCGCCGACGAGCACGCACGCGCCCATCGCCGGCACGCCGAAGCTGCCGATTTTAAACAAAAACGTACCGATCATGGTATACTCCTTTCGCGGCGCTCCGCCGCTTTTCGGTATTGATTCAGTTTATCATATACCGGTCCTCTTGTCAAAAAACATTTTGCAGGCGTTTCGGCATGTCGGTTCTTCGGATTGATTTGCAAAGTACGATATGGTATGCTGATACCGTACCGGTATCATTTACCGCAAGACGCGCGTCTAAGGATGATTTTCAAACTTTTTTGAAATGATACTTGACTTCCACCCCGCGTAAAAGTGTAAGCTCCCCTCGAAAGGAGTGATCCCATGAAAATAAAAACCGTATGCGAAGCGACCGGATTGTCCGACAGAGCGAT